>JALYTP010000306.1 GCA_030854225.1 Pseudomonadota bacterium | reverse complement strand
GATCCGCCCCGCACATCGGGCTACCGGTCGAGGTCCAGCCGCCGCACATCGACGCCGATCGCGAACACCCGCCTGCCCTGCGGCGTCGCCACGATGCGCACCTTATTGGTCGCCCGGCCCATGTCCGCCGGCTGCCAGTGCCGCCCTCCGTCGCGCGTTTCGTAACCGTGCGGCGAGCCGCCGACCCAGCCGCGATGTTCGTCGATGAAGCCGATGCCGAATTCCTGCAAGGCATGGTCGTCCGCCAGCGGCAGTTCGTGCCACGTCGCGCCGCCATCGCTCGTCCGCGCCACCCGGCGTTGCGATTCCCTGGTGTCGGGATTGTAGTTCTGGATGGTGGCATAGCCGACGCGCGGGGTCGGGAAGTTCAATTTCCAGATGATCTCGAACGGCCGCGTGCTGCGATAGACGCGCCGCCAGGTCGCGCCGCCGTCGAGCGTGCGCAGGATGACGGCGTTGGAGGTCTCGACGTCGCTCTCGCCCGCGCCCGCGATATACCCCACGCGTTCGTTGACGAAATGGATATCGAGAATCGCGCCGGTGACCGCGCCGAGATCCTCCGACGTCCAGCTGACGCCGTCGTCATGCGAGGTCATCAGGTGCGCCGGCCCGCCGACCCGCCCGCCCGCGCGGATCGTGGTGCGCTGGTTCAGCACGCCGGCGTTGATGAACGGCCGCCGCAGGATGTCGATCGCGCAGATGCCCTTGGGCGTCGGCCCCGTCACCTGCGTGACCGCCTGCCACGTTTTGCCCCCATCGACCGTGCGGTACAGCGGGTTGGCATCGGTCACGCCGGGGAAATAATCGACCCCGATGTTGCCGAGAATGCCGACCTTCGCATCGACGAAGCCGAGCGCGCGCACATAGGTGCCGGGCTTTTCCCACAACAATGCCCAGGATCGCCCGCCGTCCGTCGTGCCGTACACGCGGCCCGCCCCGTTGCCGTACCAGCCGCGATCGCCGTCGATGAAGTAGATGTCGTCCTGCTTGCCCTTGTATGGCACCGTCGGCAGCACCTGCCACGCTGGGTCGCGCTCCGCCGCGCGGGCGGCGGCGATGGGCAATGCGGCGAGGGGCAATAATGCGGATGCCGCGAGGCCATAAGCCAGTTCGCGGCGGCTGATCGTCTCCATGCGCGTTTCCTCTGCCATTTGCGAAGCTTCGTCGCTCGCTGCTTATCGTTCGCCGCTTCCATAAACGAGCCATCTCAAAGCGGTTGTTTCCCCACGGTCGTTCACGTCGCGCGTGCGGGCGTTCGCATCTCGGGTGCGCGGGGACGCGCGATTCAACCCGTAAGCAGCTGCCATGCGCCCGCAACACACCTGTAGAGCATCCTGATATGCCCCACCCCGCCCCGGAAGCTTTCGTCCAGGCCTGGGTCGATGCCTGGAACGCGCATGACGTGGAGGGCGTGCTGGCGCATTTCCACGACGACGCCGCTTTCTCCTCCCCCTTCGCGCGAATGGTGTTCGCGGATAGTGACGGCGTGTTCCGCGGCAAGCCGGCGATCCGCCGTTACTGGCAGACCGCGCTCGCGATGATCCCCGATCTGAAGTTCGTGGTGCAGCGCTTCTTCGTCGGGGTCGACACGATCGTGATCGAATATCGCAACCATCGCGGGCTGATCGTAAACGAAGTGCTGATCTTCGACGGCGACCGCGTCCGGCAGGGGTTCGGCACCTATCCGCCCGAATCGATTCCCGCGAAACAGGAGACCGCGCATGGCGATTGAGGCACGACACATGATGATGACGCTGGCGCTGGCCGGCATGGGCAGCGTGGCAGCGGCTGCGGGATCACCCGCGCTGCCCGCCCCGGCGATCTTCGCGCCCGGCGTGATTTCGGGCCCGTCGAACGATGGCGCGCCGACCTTCTCGCCCGACGGGCGCGTGCTCCTGTTCGAGCGCACCTATGGCCGGCGCGTCATCATCCTCGAATCCATGCTGTCGGGCGGGCAGTGGTCGACCCCGCGCGTCGCCGCCTTCTCCGGCCCGTGGTCGGACCAGCACGCGGCCTTCGCGCCGGACGGCCGCTATGTGATCTACGAATCGACCCGCCCTCAGCCTCGCGCGCCTGGCGATACCGGGCCGGCCAGGGCCGCCGCGCATCTGTGGCGTGTCGAGCGCGTCGGCGCCGGCTGGTCGTCCCCCACCGAGCTGCCGGCCAGCGTCAACATCTCCCCGCGCGTCTTCAAACCGTCGGTCGCGGCGAACGGCGATCTGTATTTCATGTCCGCCGCGAGCGTCGGCGCGGACGGCCCGCGCTGGCGGCTTTATCATGCCGCGTGGCGAAACGGCGCGTACCAGCCGGCGCAACCCGTCTCGATCAGCGACGGCAGCCATGTCGACGTCGATCCGTTCATCGCGCCCGACCAATCCTATCTGATCTTCAGCAGCAGCGGGCGCGTAGCGCCCGGCGATACCAGCGAGCGGCTCTACATCACCCGGCGAACGGGTGACGATTGGGGCCCGGTGATGCCGCTGCGCTACGCCGGGGACGATTGGGGCGGCGACGACGGTGAGGCGCAGGTGAGCCCGGACGGCCGCACGCTTTATTTCACCAGCAGCCGCGCGACCCCGATCGACCGCACTGTCAGCCGCCCCGCGATGCTCGCCGATATCGCGCGGCGCGAGGCGTGGGACAATGGCGACGGCAATGCCTGGATGCTCCCGCTCGGCGCATTGCTCGCCGCCAACGAGGTGAATATCGTGCCGCCGCTCCACCCGGCCGACTCCAAT
>JALYTP010000038.1 GCA_030854225.1 Pseudomonadota bacterium | reverse complement strand
TACCGGTCGTTGGTCACGTTGCGGCCCCAGGCGGACAGTTCCAGCCCATTGGTGAATTGCAGCGTCGCCGCCAGATTCAATTCCTTCACCGTGCGCTTGAGGCCAACCGCACCTTCCTCGATCTGCACCGGTGATTGATAATCGAAATCGGTGCGGAAGACGAAGTTGAGATTGTCGTTGATGCGCTGATTATAGGTTCCACCGACCGTGACGGAGAATTCGGGAATGCCGGCGGGACGCTTGCCCGTCAGGTCGGCAGCCCCGACGGTGTAGGTTCCCGGTAGGATGGCGGCGCCGTTAGGGAATGAATCGTATTTTGGATCGAGGTACGTCACCGCAGCCGTCAGCGTGAGCGGGCGGATTGGTGTCACACTGCCGTCGAACTCGACACCGAAGGTCGATTGCTTGGGCGCGTTGATGAGGAGGAAGCCCGTCCCGGAAAAGACGTTGCTTTGAAAGCCGGTGATCTGCTGCTGGAAGATCGCCATGTTGAACGCAAAGTTGGCGAACTGGCCTTTTAACCCCCCTTCGATCACGCGCGACTTTTCGGGGCCGGCGAAACGCGAGCCAGAGGTCAGGTTGACGACGGCGAGCCCGGCGGTCTGCAATGCGGCCAGATCCGGTGCTGTGGGCCGTGCATCGCGCGACAGGTTGACCGAACTAGCCTTGAAGCCGGTCGCATAGGTTACGTAGGCGTTGAGATGGCTGTCGAACTTGTACGCGGCGCGCAGCGTATATGACAGATTGCCGTCGCTCGTCCGGCCCGGCTCCACCGCATTGGGCACGTTCTCATACGGCGGCAGGAATTGGAGCGGGCGCAAAGCGGCGAGCGGATTGGCGGCCGGATTGTTCTGATAGGCGTTGGCGTTCGCCTGCGCACCAGCCGAGATCGCGCCGAAAGCGACGGGGTTTGCGACCGCGAACCCGCCGATCTCGGTCGCAGTGGCCGAACGCCCGAGCCCGAGCTGGGTGCCGACGAGTTGCGCCAGGCCCCCCTGGTACAGCAACTGGTTGCGGAACGGCGCATATTGCGGCGCGTCGAAATTGATGCTCGAAAATACGTCGGAGCTGATGACGTTGGTCGCGAAACGCTTGCGATCCTTAGTATAGTTGAACCCGGCCGTCAGCGTCAGCCGATCGACCGGCTTGAAATCGACCTGCCCGAAGATCGAGCCGCTATCGTCCTTCAGACGATACGCTTCGTTGAGACCATCACCTGAACGGAAGAAGGCGCCGGTATATTTGGCCGGATTGCCTTCAAGCGCGCCGAAGGTGGTTTCGAGCGCCGCGACATTGAGCGCCCCGCCGGTCCCGGCCTGAATCAGCGCATTGCCGTACGGACGGAACTGCGTGCCGAAGGTGATGTCGTTCTTCTGGTTGATCTTCTCGTTGAAATAGAACCCGCCCAGCAGGAAATTGATCGGGCCATCGAAATTGCTCGCCAGCCGCAATTCCTGCGTGAAGGTGTTGATCTTCAAATTCTGCGAATTCCGGCCCAGCAGATCGGCGCCCGTGAAGTCGGAATCCTGGTTGGTGTCAGCGCGCAGTTCGCGATAGGCAGTGATCGAGGTCAGCGCCAGCTTGCCGAAGGTGTAATCGGCCTGTGCCGAGCCACCATAATTCTCGATTTTATTCGATGACAGGAAGTTGTTGTAAACGCGGTATGAAAACACGTTCTGCGCATCGATGCCGGTGCCGCCGGCCAATGCGTTGACGATCGCGCCCGTCGGCCCGTTGATGAGGTTGCCGGCGACGCAGCAATTCTCGTCGATCTTGTCATAATCGCCGATCAGCCGGAGGCGGAAATCCGATGACGGCTCGAACAGCAACTGACCGCGGAAACCGTAGCGATTGCGATCGTTGACCTTCTTGTTCTGCTGCACGTCATAGGCATAGCCATCGCGGTGATTGTAATTCCCGGCAAGGCTGAACGCGACGGTATCGCTGATCGGCCCGGTGATGTCGGCTTTCAGGATAACGGCATTGTAATTGCCGTAGCCGGCTTCGGCCGATCCGCCGAACTTGAAGGCCGGTTCGGCGGTGACGATGCTGATGATACCCGCAGACGCGTTCTTCCCGAACAAGGTGGATTGCGGGCCGCGAAGGACCTCGACGCGCTTCAAATTGGGCAGATCGGCGATCTGCGCGGCGGAGCGCGACCGGTAGACGCCGTCGATGAACACGCCGACAGATGGCTCGATGCCGGCGTTGTTGGCGCCGTTGCCGAAGCCGCGGATGATGAAATCGGTGTTGGCTGAGCTCTGCAACTGGTTGACCCGCAGCGACGGCACCACGCTCTGCAGATCCTTGAGATCGCGGATCTGCGCCTGCTGGATCGTCTCCGCGCTTGTCACGCTCACCGCAACTGGAGTGTCGAGCAACGTCTGCTCGCGCTTGGTGGCCGTCACGATGATGTCGTCGGTCGTATCGGGCGCTGTCGACTGCGCGGCCGTGCTGGCGGGGGCTGGCGGGGTTGCGGTTTGCGCCAGCGCGGGCGTTGCGGCAAGGATCGCCATCGCAGAGGCGGCGAGCAACTCGTACTTCTTCATCGAAGACATCCCCCTATTGAACGCCCGTCGATCTTTCGCGCCGACTGGGCCATTCGTGATTTCGGTACGGCAGAAATAGCGCGTGGGCGAATCGAGCGTCAACGTAATAATCGGCGGAAACTGGCGGGTTGCGGACTTGTTGCCCAAATGAGACAGTATAGCGCGACAGGCGCAAAGCAGCGGAATCGCGGCTGCCGTAACGTCAAACGATCGCCGTGCGCAGAGGAACTAATATGGATCAGGCGCCCGACGGGCCCGAAAATGGCGATATCGTCGCCGCACCGGCCAAAATTCCCGTGCCCGTCGCGGTCGCCGAGGCCGTGCGCACGCTGATTCGCTGGGCCGGGGATGACCCCGAACGCGAAGGGCTGATCGATACGCCGAACCGCGTCGCGCGCGCGTGGAAGGAATATTGTGCCGGTTATGCGGACGATCCTCGGCACCACCTCAGCCGCGTGTTCGAGGAAGTCGGCGGGTATGACGAGATCGTGCTATTGAAGGACATCCCGTTCCAGTCGCACTGCGAACACCATATGGCGCCGATCATCGGCAAGGCGCATATCGCCTATCTGCCCAACGATCATGTCGTGGGTATCTCCAAACTGGCGCGGGTGCTGCACGCCTATGCGCGGCGGCTTCAGGTGCAGGAACGGCTCACCGCCGAAGTTGCGGACTGCATCTGGGAGGGGCTCAAGCCGCAAGGCGTCGCGGTGGTGATAGAGGCGAGCCATGCCTGCATGACCGCGCGGGGGGTACGCACCCCCGGCGTCGCGATGGTCACCAGCCGGATGATGGGCGTGTTCCGCGACGACGACCGTAGCCGCAAGGAAGTGCTCGCGCTGATGGGCCAGCGGGCGACCGTATGAGCGAGGCGGCGCGCACGGTTCTGGTGACGGGCGCGGCGCGGCGGATCGGCGCGGTCATTGCGCGGCATCTGGCGGGCGAGGGGTGGCGTGTCGCGATCCATCACCGCGAGCATGGCGACGAAGCCGAGGCGCTGGCGGCGGAATTGCCTGGCGCGATCGTGCTGGAAGGCGATCTTGCCGATCCGTCAACGCCCGCGCGGCTGGTGGCTGAAGCGCGCACGGCGTTCGGCGCGCCGCTTGCCGCGTTGGTCAACAGCGCTTCGTTGTTCCGGTACGATACGCCGCCCCTCGCCGATGCCGCGATGCTGCGCGAGCACATGGCGGTGAACCTGGAGGCGCCGGTGCTGCTCGCCTCGGCGCTCGCGGCGCAGAGCGACCTGGAGAGCGGTGCGGTGGTCAACATCCTCGACCAGAAGCTGGCCAACCCCAACCCCGATTTCTTTTCATACAGCTGCGCCAAGATCGCGCTTGGCGGGGCGACGGTGATGCTGGCTCAGGCGTTGGCGCCCCGGATCACGGTCAACGCGGTGTCGCCCGGCCTGTCGCTTCCCAGCGGCGATCAGAGCGAGGCGGAATTTGCCGCGGTCGCCAGCCGGAACCTTCTCCGGCGGCCTGTCGACACCGTCGGCATCGCCCGCGCCGCCGCGTTCCTGCTCACTGCGCGCGGTGTGACCGGGCAGAATGTGTTCGTCGACAACGGCCAGCGCTTCGTGACGCGCGACCGCGACGTGATGTTCGAGCGAAACCATGACTGAGGCACGCTACACGCTGGTGCTCGACGGGCTCGAGCTGATGATAAGGATCGGCATTCACCCCCACGAAGAGGCGCCGCAACGCATCATCGTCGGGGTGCGGATCGAGGTGACCTATTCCGCACAGCCCGAAGGGGACCGGATCGACGAGGCGATGGATTACGACTTCGTGCGCGCCGGAATCCGCGATCTCGCCGCGACGCGCCGTTTCGCGTTGCAGGAAACGCTGTGCGAAGCGATCGCGGCCTTGTGCCTCGCCGATCGCCGCGTCGAGCGCGTCACGGTGCGCACGACCAAGCCCGACGTCTACCCCGATGCCATGATCGGATGCGAGATCGTGCGCGCGCGCTAGGCGCCATTCGCCGCGCTCAGCACCGCGCGCACGCTGGCGGTCGCGATGTCGGTATCCAGCCCCACGCCGAACACCGTGCGCCCGTCGCCGGTGCGGCATTCGACATAGGCCACCGCCTGCGCATCGGCACCGTGACCGATCGCGTGCTCGCTGTAATCGACCACGTCGAGTGTCGGTCCGGCGCCGTCACCCAGCGCGGCGACGACGCCCGAGATCAGGCCGTTGCCGCGCCCCGAAATCGACTGTTCCGCGCCGTCGATGCGCATCCGCCCGACGAACAGCCGGTCGCCCGCCGCGCCGCTCTCGCTGTAATCGACCAGCGCGAAACGGTCGGCCGGCCGGGCGAGGTACGCGGCCTCGAACGCGCCCCAGATATCCTCGGCGTTCAGCTCGCGGCTCGTTTCGTCGGCGAGGCGCTGGATGTGGCGGCTGAAATCGGCCTGCAGGCGTTTGGGCAGCTTCAACCCCTTGTCCTGCTCGATCACCCAGGCCACGCCGCCCTTGCCGCTTTGCGAATTAACCCGGATCACCGCTTCGTAACTGCGCCCGAGATCGGCCGGGTCGATCGGCAGATAGGGCACTTCCCACAGCATATCGTTCTTCGCTTCCTGCGCGGCGAACCCCTTCCTGATCGCGTCCTGATGGCTGCCGGAAAAGGCGGTGAACACCAGGTCGCCGGCATAAGGCGTGCGCGGGTGGACGGGCAGGTTGGTGCAATAGCTGACGGTCCGCACGATCTGGTCGATGTCGGAGAAATCGAGCCCCGGATCGATCCCTTGCGTGTACATGTTGAGCGCGACCGTCACGAGATCGCAATTGCCGGTGCGTTCGCCGTTGCCGAGCAGGCACCCCTCGACCCGGTCCGCGCCGGCCATCAGCCCGAGCTCCGCCGCCGCGACCCCGGTGCCCCGGTCATTATGCGTGTGGAGCGAGATGACGACGCTGTCGCGACGCGGGATGTTGCGCGCGAACCATTCGATCTGGTCGGCATAGACGTTGGGTGTCGCGCATTCGACGGTGGCGGGGAGGTTGAGGATGATCGGCTTGTCGGGGGTAGGGCGCAGCACGTCCATTACTGCGGCGCACACCTCGACCGAAAAATCGAGCTCGGCGGTCGAGAAGGTTTCGGGGCTGTATTCGAACGTCCAGTCCGTCTCCGTCTGGGCGGCGGCGCAATCGCGAAGGATTTTCGCGCCCTCGACGGCGATGGCGCGCACTTCGCCCCGCGTCATGCCGAAGACGGTCTTGCGCCATGCCGGGCTGACCGCGTTGTAGAGATGGACGATCGCTTTCGGCGCTCCTTTCAGGCTCGCAAAGCTCGTCTCGATCAGATCGCGGCGTGATTGGGTTAGGACCTGGATCGTCACGTCGCTCGGGATGCGATCGCTGCGCACCAGCCCGGCGATGAAGTCGAACTCTGTCGCGCTGGCGCTGGGGAAACCGACCTCGATCTCCTTCACGCCCACCTTGCACAGCAGGTCGAACAACCGGGTCTTCTTCTCGGCGTCCATCGGATCGATCAGCGCCTGGTTGCCGTCGCGCAGATCGGTCGACAGCCAGCGCGGCGGGGTGGTGATGGTGCGGCTCGGCCATTGCCGGTCCGGCAGATCGATGGCGGGGAAGGGGCGGTATTTGACGGATGGATCGGGCAGCATCGTGGCTCGTCTCGTTCAGGGGTGGCGGGGAAGCGCCATCCAGCTGGAAGAAAATGGCAGGAACGAAGCCCTCAGGGGCGCACGCCGAAAACGCACCCCTAAGGGCGGATAAGTCGCAGAAGTGGGCGCGCGAACGTCATGCGCCGTTCTTGGCAGACCGGAAGGGTATTTGTCCAGCGCGCCCGATCCGGAGGGCAAGCGAGGCGGCTCAGCGCTCGAACCACCGATCGAAGGGGCTGTTCGGCAGGAACCACAGCACCGCGACGATGAGCGCGCAACCGATGCCGAGCCACGGCGACACAAGCGTCAGCGGGATGCCCGCGATATACACCGCCGCCGCGGCCAGGCCCTTGCGGGTGGTCTGACGGTGGTAGAGCTGGGCGGGGTCGCTCTGCGATCCGGTCGCGCGGATCACATGCTGCAACGGGACGTAGGAGAATGCGGGCAGCAACATCGTCGCGAGATACAGCCAGGTGGCATCGCGGCTGAAATGCATGTTGCCGAGATACGCCGTCGAAAAGGGAATCAGCGACAGCGCGAACAGCAGCCCGAGGTTGAACCAGACGAGCGCATTGCTCACGCGGGTCGCGTGGCCGAAAAGGCGGTGGTGGTTGACCCAGTAGATGCCGACATACGCGAAGCTGAGCGCATAGGCGGCGAATGTCGGCCACAACCGTAGCAGGTATTGCAGCCCGGGTTGCTCGGGCGCCTTCAGTTCGAGCACCATGATCGTGATGATGATCGCCAGGACGCCGTCCGAAAACGCCCCCACCCGGCCTACGCCGTGGCGGCCCTCATCGTCGCTCATCGCGTTGCCGGCGGTGGGTGTGATGGACGCAGCGAACCTCTCCCCGATACAGCGATCGTCGGTTTTTAAAGCCGGTCAGCGCACCGCGTCAAAGATCAGGTCGGGCGCTGGCGCGGGTGAGGTGTCCGCCGACGCCCAATCGCGTTCGCGCAAGTTGGCGTTGCGCATCCCCCGCGCCTCGAATCGTGGCCCCAGGAACTGGTAGAAAAACCAGTCCTTCAGCGCAAAAGGCGTGAAATGATACATCAGCCGTTCGAACAGCGACCAGCGGACATGAACGCTGTGCTGCCGTCGGGCCGAAGGCATGCACCAGAAATCGACGTCGTAGCGCGAGGCGCCGATCTTGAAGACGCGCTGCATCAGCTCGTGATCGTCGAGCACATAGGGCCATCCTTCGGAACGCGGGCCCCCCGCCGCGCGCAAAATCTCGGTGCGGAAGCATTGCCCGAACGTGCCGGTATGCGTCTGGCGCGGCCACAAGTGCCAGATAAATGCGCTATAGTAACGCCGCACGATGCCGATCGCCGAGTGGGGCGCGCGATAGAGATCGAGCGCCATCGCGGCGACGACGCCCTCGTCGCTGTTCATGATCGCATCGGCGCGCGCAAGATAATCGTCGGGATACCAGGTGTCGGCGTTCCACAGCGCGACCAGCGGGGTGTCGACATGCGCCAACCCCGCCTCGAGCGCACGACTCGGCCCGGGCCGGACCTCGAACACGTAGCGCACGTCGATGTGGGGATAGGCTTTCAACACGGTGCGACAGAGCGCTTCACTGCCGTCGTCCGAGGCGTTGTCGACCAGGACCAGCCGGAACGACGTGCCGACCTGCGCGACCGCGCAGGCGATCGTCCGCTCAATGAACGCGAGCTCGTTGTAATACGGCACGACGATCGACCACCGGGGGGAGGCAGCGCTTGTCACATGGGTTTCCTGTCCCTGATTCGCCCCGCCCTAGCCACAACCACGGTCGATTGTCACAGTTTTTCGATCAGTTGCGTTCCTTGTCGACCAGCTTGTTGGCGCCGATCCATGGCATCATCGCGCGCAGTTCGGCGCCGACCTTTTCGATGGGGTGCGCGGCAGCTGCCTTGCGCGCGGCCTTCAGCTCGGGCTGGCCGGCGCGATTGTCGAGGACGAAGTTTTTCACGAACCGCCCGGACTGGATGTCGGCGAGGACGCGCTTCATCTCCGCCTTCGTCGCGTCGGTGATAATCCGCGGTCCGGTGGATATATCGCCATATTCGGCGGTATTGCTGATCGAATACCGCATGTTGGCGATGCCGCCTTCGTACAGCAGATCCACGATCAGCTTGGTTTCGTGGAGGCATTCGAAATACGCCATTTCGGGGGCGTAGCCGGCCTCGACCAGTGTTTCGAACCCGGCCTGGATCAGGTGAGTGATGCCGCCGCACAGCACCGCCTGTTCGCCGAACAGATCGGTCTCGCATTCCTCCTTGAAATTGGTCTCGATGATGCCTGAGCGGCCCCCGCCAATGCCGCTTGCATAAGCCAAGGCGATGTCGTGCGCGTTGCCCGACGCGTCCTGGTCGATGGCGATCAGGCAGGGGACGCCGCCACCGCGGGCATATTCGCTCCGCACAGTGTGACCGGGGCCCTTGGGGGCGATCATGATGACGTCGATATCGGCGGGCGGCTCGATCAGCCCGAAATGCACGTTGAGGCCGTGCGCGAAGGCGATCGCGCTGCCCGGCTTCATATTGCCCTTGAGGTCATCCTCCCATATTGCCGCCTGATGCTCATCGGGCGCGAGGACCATCACAATGTCGGCCCACGCCGCCGCATCCTTGTTCGACATCACGGTGAAGCCGGCCGTCTCGGCCTTCTTCGCGGTGGCCGATCCGTCGCGCAGCGCGATCGCCACGTCTTTGACGCCGCTGTCCCGCAAATTCTGGGCATGGGCATGGCCCTGCGAGCCATAGCCGACGATCGCGATCTTCTTGGCGGTGATCAGGTTCAGATCGGCGTCGCGATCGTAATAGACACGCATTGGCGGTTCCCTTTTTTGCTGGCCCGATCGCTCGTCGCAGCGAGAGCATAGCGATTACGCGGCGTCCTTGCCCCGTGAAATAGCGACGATGCCGGTGCGCGCCACCTCGATCAGGCCGACTTCGCGCATCAACTCGACGAACTTGTCGATCTTCTCCCTCCCGCCGGTCACCTCGAATACGAAACTCGACGTGGTCGCGTCCACCACCCGCGCGCGGTATACGTCCGCAAGCCGCAGCGCCTCGATGCGGTGATCGCCCGTGCCGCGCACCTTCACCAGCGCCAGCTCGCGCTCGACATGCGCGCCTGCCGTCGTAAGGTCCGTCACCTTGTGCACCGGCACCAGCCGGTCGAGCTGCGCCACGAT
>JALYTP010000037.1 GCA_030854225.1 Pseudomonadota bacterium | reverse complement strand
GGCGCTTCCATGTCGTCGCATTCCGAGACCTCCGGGTCGCCGCATCGTTCCCACCCCGCCCTGATCGCGCTGACCGTCGGCGCGGTCGGGGTGGTGTTCGGCGATATCGGCACCAGCCCGCTCTATGCGTTTCGCGAGGCGCTGAACCCGGCCGCCACCGACGGCATCGACCCGAGCGAGATCCTCGGCGTGCTCAGCCTTGCCTTGTGGTCGCTGATCCTGGTGGTCACGATCAAATACATTTCGTTCCTGATGCGCGCCGACAATCAGGGCGAGGGCGGTGTGCTGGCGCTGACCGCACTGGCGCGACGCGCGCTCGGGCGGCGCTCGCTGATCGCGCTGACGCTCGGCGCGGCGGGTGCCTCGCTGTTCTACGGCGACGCGATCATCACGCCGGCATTGTCCGTCCTGTCCGCGGTCGAGGGGCTGCGCACGATCCCCGGCACCGCCGGCATGTTCGGCGAGGACGGCATCATGGGCATCACGATCGTCATCCTGGTCGCGTTGTTCATGATCCAGTCGCGCGGCACCGCGCATGTGTCGAAACTGTTCGGGCCGGTGTGCATCGTGTGGTTCGTCGCGATCGGCGGGTTGGGGCTGTGGCACATCTGGGACGAACCCTCGATCGTGCGCGCGATCCTGCCCAGTTACGGCATCGCCTTCATGGCGAGCCACGGCGTGGTCGGGCTGTTCGTGCTGGGCGCGGTGTTCCTGACGGTGACGGGCGCCGAGGCGCTGACCGCCGACATGGGCCATTTCGGGGTGGTGCCGATCCGCCTTGCCTGGTTCTCGCTCGTCTTTCCCGCGCTGATCCTCAACTATCTCGGGCAAGGCGCCTTCGCGCTCAACGCGCTGGAGGCGGCCGCCGCCGCGCACCGCCCGTTCGGCAATCAGGACTGGTTCTTCCTGATGGCGCCCGAGCGGTTCCGCCCCTTGCTCGTCATCCTGGCCGGGCTCGCCACCGTCATCGCCAGCCAGGCGGTGATCACCGGCGCCTATTCGCTGACCCAGCAGGCAATCCAGCTCGGGCTCCTGCCGCGACTGCGCATCCGCCAGACCTCGGCGAGCCATTCGGGGCAGATCTACCTGCCGGCGATCAACTGGCTGCTGCTCAGCGGGGTGCTGGTGCTGGTCGTCCAGTTCCGCAATTCATCGGCGATGGCGGCGGCGTACGGCATCGCGGTGACGGGCACGATGGTCGTCACCACCTGCCTTGCCTATATCGTCGTGCGGCACATCTGGCATTGGGGCCGCCCGCTCGCGGTCGCGGCGATCGCCCCGTTCCTCGCGCTCGACCTGATCTTCTTCGGCGCCAATATCCTGCGCGTGGTGGAGGGCGGCTGGGTGCCGCTGGTGATCGCGGCGTGCATCGGATTGCTGATCTTCACCTGGGTGCGCGGGCGCGGCATCGTCAAGGCGTTCGAGCAGCGCCAGGCGATCCCGCTCGCCGATCTTGCCGCCGCGCTTGGCCGTCGCCCGCCCGAGCGCGTCGAGGGCACCGCGGTGTTCCTCACCGCCAACCCCGACAGCGCGCCCGGAGCGTTGCTCCACAATCTCAAGCACAACAAGGTGCTGCACGAGCGCAATCTGATCGTCAGCGTGCGCACCGCCGACCGCCCGGTCGTCGATGAGGACGACCGCACCACCGTTACCCGGATCGACGACAATTTCACCGCCGTCGTCCTGACCTACGGCTTCATGGAATCGCCTGATGTGCCGCGCGATCTGGGGTTCGAACATCACGGCGAGCGGCGGCTGCTCAACCCGGCCAAGACGAGCTATTTCATCGGGCGCAACACGCTGAAGCCGTCGGCCGATCAGGGCATGCCGTTATGGCAGGATCACATTTTCATGTTCCTGCAACGGAACGCCAGCGACCCGACCGAATTCCTGCATATCCCGCCCGGCAAAGTGCTCGAACTGGGCGAGCAGGTGACGGTCTAGAAGCGCGTCAGGCGCTTGCGATCTGGACGATCGCATCGACCTCGACCGCAGCGCCCAGCGGCAGCACCGGCACTCCGACCGCGCTGCGCGCATGCTTGCCGGCATCGCCGAACAGCGCGACCATCAGATCCGACGCGCCGTTGGCGACCTTGGGCTGATCGGTGAAATCGCCGGCGGAATTGACGAACACGCCCAGCTTCACGATCCGCTCCACCCGGTGCAGCCCGCCCAGCGCCGCCTTCATCTGCGCGACCAGCATCAGCGCGCAGCGCTGCGCCGCTTCGGTGCCGAATGCGAGATCGACCGTATCGCCCAGTCGCCCGGCCATCAGCGCGCCGTCCTTGAACGGCAATTGCCCGGAAATATGCAGCAACCCCCCGGCCTCGACCGCCGGCACATAGGATGCGACCGGCGCGGCCGGCGCGGGCAGCGCGAGGTTCAGCTCGGCAAGTTTGCGGTCGATTCGATCGGTCATAATGCTCTCCTGTTGTGCGGCCACGCGGTCAAGCCTCGGCCGGAATTCCTGCGGCGAAGCGCGCCGCGATCCACGTCTGTGCCGCGTGCCAATCGTCGATCCGGGCATGCGCGGCAACCGCCTTTTCGACATGCGGCGCGAGATCGGGCTCGGCAATCATGTGCAGCCGGTGGACGCCGGGGGCATGGCGCGCGACCGATGTGTGATGCACCGCCAGATCGTCGACGAACACGGTGATGGGGTTGCCATGTTCGGCGACCAGCCGCGCGACCGGATCGCCCTTCCCGCCCTGGTTGGTCTCGACCCGGTACGGCATGCCATGGCCGAGCAATTGCGCGATCCGCGGCTGGCGATTCTCATCGGTCAGGTTGGTGAGGACGACGATATCGGCCACCGCGCTGAGCGCCGTCAGCGCCTCGCGCGCATGCGGCACCAGCGTCTGGCGCTCCATTTCGGCGGGGAAGAAGCCGCCGAGCAGGTCCCACATCTCGTCGCGACCGGGCCGCGATCCATCGGTGCGCGTCATGCTCGTCGCGAAATCGCCGCCGTCGGGTTTGAAATCGATATCGTGCCGCTCGCGCAGCCACAATCCGAAATGCCGCACCATGTGCAGCAGCACTTCGTCGCAGTCGCAGACCAGCAGGCCCTTCATGCCTCGAGCGCCCCGCGCGCCGACACGATGTCCGCCGGCTTCACGCCCAATCCATCGGCACAGGCGATCAGATCGGGCTCGTGCGCTTCGAGAAAGGCGATCGCCGCCGACAGCACCGCCGGATCGCTCGCCCGCGCGCGCAGGTCGTGCGGCGTCAACCCCGTCACGTCGAGCAGGCGCAGCGCGCGCTCAGGCTCGACCAGCGTCCACACCAGCACGCGCAGCGCAAGCTGTTCGGGATCGTGATCGATCGCTCGATTTGTTTCCGGCGCGCGCATTGCCTAAGGGTCGATCCGTCAGTCTGCCAAGGGAAGGGACAAAAGCCGCGTGGCAAAAAGGGTGCTCGTTGTCGAGGATAACGAACTCAACCTCAAACTTTTCTGCGATCTGCTGCGCGCGCACGAATTCGTCGTGGAGGGCGTGCGCGACGGGCGCGAGGCGGTGGCGCGCGCGCGCGATTTCGGCCCCGAGCTGATCGTGATGGACATCCAGCTGCCCCACGTCACCGGGTACGAACTGATCCAGCAGTTGAAGGCCGATGCCGATCTCGCGCCGATCCCGATCATGGCGGTGACGGCCTATGCCGGGCGCGAGGACGAGGAACGCATCCGCGCGGCGGGCGCGGACGCCTATGTGTCGAAACCGATCAGCCTGGCGCGATTCGTCGACGTGGTGATGGGGTTGTTGCAGAAAAGCGAAGAGCCGCCAGAGTGAATTCTCGGCTCCGCACCCGGTCCGCGCCGGGGAGCAAACAAGCCGATGCTTATTTGATCTTGGTTTCCTTGAACTCGACATGCTTGCGCACGACGGGATCGTACTTCTTGAAGCTGAGCTTCTCGGTCTTGGTGCGCGGGTTCTTCTTCGTGACGTAGAAGAAGCCGGTATCGGCCGAGCTGACGAGCTTGATCTTGACGGTGGTCGGCTTTGCCATGACCTGATTCCTGCAAATAGCGTAAAAAAGCAAAAGCGGCGGCAAGCGCCACCGCTCTTTGTGCGCCGCCCGATGACGCAGAGTCGGGCGATTGTCAAGATCGTGCGCCTGCGGGCGTCGACGCGATTAACGCCGTCTTTACCCTTCTCGGCGCAGCCTCCAACCCAAAGGCGGGAGTGGGGGGCAATGGCACAGACGCAGGCACAGGCACAGGCAATCGATATCCAGGCCGAGCTGGTCCAGCGCGTGTTCGCGGTGGGCACGCGCGCCGGGCAGGCGAGCGCGGCGGTGCTCGCCGACGAGATCGACGCGATCCGCCGCATTGCGCAATCGAACGGGCTGTATCCCGCCGCCGCGGTGGCGCATGCGCTGGAGGGGGCGCTGGCGCGCGGCGAGCGTGGACCGCTGATCCACGGCTGGATCTCGATCCTGCGCGATGCGGTTGGTTGCGACCGGCACGACCGCGCGGCCTGCGAAACCTTCGCCGCCGCCTGCTCGGTCCGCTTTTCGGGCTGAGCGCGAGGGATGGACGCGCTGATGGCCGCGCTGGTCGCGGCAATCGCCGTTCTGGCGACCGACCGGATTCCCTGGCTCAGCGCGATCCTCGCCGATCGGTATCGCAAGCCCGGCATCGTCCTTGCCGCCGCGACGCTGGCGCTGGCGATCAACTATGCGATCGGCGCCGCCGGCGGCGCGCTGATCGCGCGATACCTGACGCCCGAGGCGCAGAACCTGTTCCTCGCGCTCGGGCTGATCTCGGCCGGCAGCACCTCGCTGGGGAAGATCAAGCCGCCCGAGCGGCTCGACGGCTGGCGCATCGGCGCGTTCCCGACCGCCTTTCTCGGCCTGTTGATCCTCGCGCTGGGCGATCGGATGCAGTTCATCGTCGCCGCGCTCGCGCTCCGCAGCCCGGCGCCCGCGCTGGCCGCGATCGGTGCGCTGATCGGTTCGCTCGTCATCATCGTGCCGGCCACATTGCTGGGCGAAGCGGCGCGGCGCCGGGTTCCCTTCCGGGCGATCCGCTACGTGACCGGCGCATTGCTCGTCACGGTCGGGATCGTGCTGGGGCTGAGGGGCCTGCGGCTGATCTAACGCGCCGATCACCGTGATCGACACAATTTCAGGGAATCGGGAGAGCTTCCGCGCCATCGATCGTTGGCGCAACGAGCCCCTTTTTCGAGGACCGATCATGGCCAGGATCAGGCCGAACGCCGCGCCTGGTTCCTGTTCGAGGCGAGCCGCAAGGTTTAGGAACTCCGTCGCGGCCCCGGGGTCGGCAGCGGCGGAGCGATCGCGGCCATGGCGCGCCCCGGCCGCTGGTGGAACCGACCGCGCGCACCCATGTTGTCCCTCGATGCGCGCCTTTGCCGATCTCCTCGATGCCCTCATCTACACGCGCTCGCGCAACGCCAAGCTGAAGCTGATCGGGGATTATCTGATGGCCACGCCCGATCCCGATCGCGGCTGGGCGATGGCGGCGCTGACCGGCGATCTCGATCTGCCCGGGGTCAAGCCCGCGCAGATCCGCGCGCTGATCGAGGAGCGCGTCGATCCGGTGCTGTTCCGCATGAGCCGCGATTATGTCGGCGACACCGCCGAGACGATCGCCCTGCTGTGGCCGGCACCCGACACCCCCCCGCCCGAGGCCGAGCCGCTGACCGTCGCACACGTCGTCGACCGCCTCGCCCACCTCTCGCGCTCCGATGCGCCTGCCGCGCTCGCGGGGATGCTCGACCGGCTCGACGCCGATGAACGCTTCGCGCTGCTCAAGATGGCGACCGGGGCGCTTCGCATCGGGGTCTCCGCCCGCCTCGCCAAGACAGCGCTGGCCAACGCCTTCGGGATCGAGGTCGAAGCGGTCGAGGAGGTGTGGCACGGCATCGACCCGCCTTATGCCGCGTTGTTCGACTGGGCGCAGGGGCGCGGCGAGCAGCCGACCGCCGCCGGCCTGCCGGTGTTCCGCCCCTTCATGCTCGCGCACCCGCTGGAAGACTTGCGTGTCGATCTCGCCGATTATGCCGCGGAATGGAAATGGGACGGCATCCGCGTCCAGATCGTCCATGTCGCCGATGCGCAAGGGGGCGAGACGCGGCTCTACAGCCGCACCGGCGACGACGTCACCGCGAGCTTCCCCGAAGTCGCGCGCGATTTTCGCGAGCCCGGCGTGGTCGACGGCGAATTGCTGGTGAAGGGCGAGGCACAGGGCACCGACGACCATGGCGGTGGCGCTGCGAGCTTCAATGCACTCCAGCAGCGGCTGGGGCGCAAAACCGTGTCGGCCAAGATGCTGGCCGATTTTCCCGCCTTCGTGCGCCTGTACGACATCCTGTTCGATGGCGGCGAAGACCTGCGTCCCCTTCCCTGGACCGTACGCCGCGCGCGGCTCGAGGCTTTCGTGCCCCGCCTCGATCCCGAGCGATTCGATCTGTCGGCGGTGATCGACGCCGACGACTTCACCGCGCTGGAGGCGGTCCGCGCCGGCGCGCGCGATGCCGCGATCGAGGGCGTGATGCTCAAGCGCCGCGATTCGCCCTATGTCACGGGGCGCCGCGCCGGGCTGTGGTATAAATGGAAGCGCGATCCGCTCACCGCCGATTGCGTGATGATGTACGCGCAGCGCGGCAGCGGCCGGCGCTCATCGTTCTATAGCGACTACACCTTCGGCTGCTGGACCGAGGACGGCGAGCTGTCGCCGGTGGGAAAAGCCTATTCGGGCATCACCGACGAGGAGCTGAAGATGCTCGACAGCTTTGTGCGCGGCCACACCCTGGGGCGCTTCGGCCCGGTGCGCGAGGTCGAAAAGACCCTGGTGCTGGAGATCGCGTTCGATTCGATCCATGTGTCGAAACGCCACAAATCGGGCGTCGCGATGCGCTTCCCCCGTATCGCGCGGATCAGGACCGACAAGCCCGCGGCGGAAGCCGACCGGGTCGAGACGCTGCGCCGGATGGTGACGTGAGGGTTGGACGGGCTGGTTGCGTCCGAGTTGCGGACAATTGCGCTACCAGACCAAAGGCATGAAAACGCTCATTCAGGTGAGATGGCGGTAAGTGATGAAACCGGGCTTTTCTGCCAATTTGTCATAGAGTTGCATCGCCGTTACGTTGGTCTCGTGCGTATGCCAATAGACGCGCGGGATGTTTGCGGTTCGGGCAAAGGCATAGACCGCCTCGATAAGGGCGCGACCGACGCCCAGCCCACGCGCTTCTTCATCCGTAAATAGATCTTGCAGATAGATGATCGGTGCGATTGCCGTCGTGCTTCGGTGCAACAGGTAGTGCGTAAGGCCAAGCAGCCGATCGTCGCGCTCGGCAACCAGCGCGAAAACGGGCTCATACGGATCGAAGAAACGCGACCATGTGGCCTGCGTTATCTCCGGCGCGAGCGCCGTCGCGCCTGCCCGGCCGTAAAATGCGTTATAGCCGTTCCAGAGCGGTAACCACTGCCCTTCGTCGGAAGCAACGACCGGGCGGACCAGCATTGTATCGCTCATGCCGAAATCCCTAGCGCATCGCGATTTTCGGTCAAGCGGCAGACCCGCACGTCTGTGCCCCACCGGCCCCTTCGTTTACCCCCAATCCCCAACATTCCCGCTGTCCTACAATGGCGTCTTTATGGCATCATCGGCGATCGGCCGGACAAACCAGGCCACGCTCTTTGGCATCGTTGGCGCCCAAGCACGTCTCGCGCTTATGCGCACGAGCCCCGGCCGATGGGGTCTTCCGTAACCACGCCGGCGTGTGAAGAGTCTGAAGATTCGCGGGGAGCGCGCCGCAGGGGCGGACGCGCTGTTGCTCGATTTTCGCCCGCCCGGCCGCGCCCCGGCCCGCCTTGCGGCGCGCCGCGCATCGCCGCATGGACACCGCGATGACCGCCTTCACCCTCCCCGCGCTGATGATGATCGCTTCGGGCTCGATCCATGCGGTGGTCAACGCCATCGTCAAGGGCGGCAAGGACAAGATGGCGGCGCGGGCCATCACCGACGGGTCGAGCGCGATCATCCTGCTCCCCGCGATACTGTTCGTGCCCTGGCCGAGCGGAGCGTGGCAATGGCTGGCGGCGTCGGCGGCGCTCCACGCGCTGTATCTCTACGCGCTGATCCGCGCCTATCAGGTGGCCGATTTCTCCGCCGCCTATCCCGTGCTGCGCGGCACCGCGCCGCTGGTCACCGCGCTCGTCACGCTCGGGCTGCTCGGCCAATCGGCTAGCGCGCCGCAGATTGCGGGGATCGCGCTGATCGGCGGGGCGATGTTCGTGCTGGTGATGGGCAAGCATCTCGGACGCGGCGCGTTCGGCTGGTCGGTGCTGACCGGGTTCACCATCGCCGGCTACACCGTGATCGACGCGCACGGCGTGCGCGCCGCGCCGAATGCGGCAAGCTACATCGTCTGGGTGTTCGTCACGATGGGGATGGTGGTGGTGGCGATGTTCAGCGCGATCACGCGCGGCGGCATCTTCGTGGCGGCGCGGTCGCAGTGGAAACCGGCCGCGATCGCGGGCGCGCTGTCGATCGTGACCTATGGGCTGGCGCTGACCGCGCTGTCGCTCGGGCCGACCGCGCCGCTTGCCGCGCTGCGCGAAACCGGCATGGTCACCGCGCTGGCCATTTCGGTCTTCGTGTTGGGCGAGCGCGCGACTCCGGGACGGGTCACGGGGGTGCTCGGCATTCTCGGCGGGGCGGCTTTGATCCTGCTCGGCTGACGATACATTCCGCGCAAAGAAAAACCCGGCGCGCCTGGCGGCACACCGGGTCTTTCGTCCTCCCGCTCAGGAGAAGTTTATTGCATCGGTGTCAGGTTGACCGCCGCATGCTTGCCGCGCCGATCGACCTCGAGCTCGAACTCCAGCTTGTCGCCCTCGTTCAGCGTCGGCATGCCCGCCCGCTCGACCGCCGAGATGTGCACGAAGGCATCGGGCTGTCCGTCGTCGCGCTGGATGAAGCCGAAGCCTTTCATCGCGTTGAAGAACTTGACCGTGCCGGTCGCCTTCTCGCCGGTCAGCTGACGCTGCGGGGCGCCGCCGCGATCACCGCCACCGCCGCCATCGCGCGGACCATCGCGGTCGCGCGGCGGGGCACGGTCGGTAACGGCCATCGGCTCGCCTTCGATCTTGAGATCGGTCGCCGAGATGCGCCCGCCACGATCGACGAGCGTGAAGCCCAGCGGCTGCCCTTCCGCCAGACCGGTAAGCCCGGCCTGCTCGACCGCGCTGATGTGCACGAACACATCCTCCCCGCCGTCATCGCGAACGACGAAGCCGAAGCCTTTTTGCCCGTTGAAGAATTTGACCACGCCGGTGCCTTCGCCGACCACCTGGGGCGGCATGCCGCGGCCACCGCCGCCGCCGGCACCACCACCAAAGCCGCCGCC
>JALYTP010000305.1 GCA_030854225.1 Pseudomonadota bacterium | reverse complement strand
GCCTTCGCCAATCCGGGGACGAAGCTGCGGCAGGAACTGTCGCGCGCCGCGGTACACCGGCTGGCCCGGATCGGCTGGGACGGCGACGATTACCGCCCGCTCGGGCTGTGCGTGGACGAAAAGGCGGTGGTCAACGCCGCGATCGGCCTGCTCGCGACTGGCGGGTCGACCAACCACCTGCTGCACTTGCCCGCCATGGCGGCGGCGGCGGGGATCGTGATCGATTGGGCGGATGTCGACCGGCTGTCGCGCGCCGTGCCACTGATCGCGCGGGTTTACCCCAACGGATCGGCCGACGTGAACGGGTTCGAGGATGCCGGCGGGATGCCGTTCGTGATCCGCGAGTTGCTCGACGCGGGGCTGCTGCATCGCGATCTGATGACCGTGGGCGGCGCGGACATGAGCGATTACGGCAAGCGGCCGGTGATCGTCGACGACGCGCTTGAGTGGGAAGATCCGGGCACGAGCGGCGATGAAACCATCGTTCGCCCAGCCAGCAATCCCTTCGCGCCCGAGGGAGGTTTTCGCATCCTCGCCGGCAATCTCGGCCGCGCGTGCATCAAGGTATCGGCGGTCGAACGCGACCGCTGGGTGATCGAGGCGCCGGCGCGCGTGTTTCATGACCAGAACGCTGTGCAAGCGGCCTTTCGCGCCGGCGAACTCGATCGCGACGTGATCGTCGTCGTCCGTTTCCAGGGTCCGCGCGCCAACGGCATGCCCGAGCTGCACAAACTCACCCCACCGCTCGGCGTGCTTCAGAACAAGGGTTTCAAGGTTGCATTGGTGACGGACGGGCGCATGTCGGGCGCGTCGGGCAAGGTGCCGGCGGCGATCCATTGTTCACCCGAGGCGCTGGGCGGCGGCCCGCTCGGCAAGCTGCGCGACGGCGATATGGTGCGACTCGACGCGGCGACCGGTACGCTTGACGCATTGGTAGACGCGCAGGAATTGAACGCGCGCGCGTTCGCCGAGGCGCCCCTGCCCGCGACCGGCATGGGCCGCGAACTGTTCGCATTGTTCCGCGACAACGCCAACGAAGCCGAGAAAGGCGCCTCCCCCTTGCTGGCGGCGATGGGATGGTGAGCGCGGTGGAGGTCGTCGCGGTCGATATCGGGGGCACGCACGCACGCTTCGCCATTGCCGAAGTGGCGGAGGGCAAGGTCGTGTCGCTCGGCGCGCCGGTGACGCAAAGAACCGCAGAACATGCCAGCCTGCAAACCGCCTGGCAAAATTTCGCGCACAAACTTGGGCGCGATCTGCCCAAAGCCGCGGCGATCGCGGTCGCCTCGCCGGTCAGCGGAGACGTCATCAAGCTGACCAACAATCCGTGGATCATCCGGCCGGCCTTGATCCCCGAGCGGCTCGGCGCCGAAACCTACTCCATCATCAACGATTTCGGCGCGGTGGCGCACGCCGTGGCGCAACTGCCCGATGAAGATTTCCAGCACATCTGCGGCCCCGATCGCCCGTTGAAACGCGACGGTGTCACCGCAATCTGCGGCCCCGGCACCGGGCTTGGCGTCGCCGGCGTGTTGCACGCGGATGGCGCGTATCGGGTGCTGTCGACCGAAGGCGGGCATGTCGATTTCGCCCCGCTAGACGCGTTCGAGGATGCCATGCTGGCACGGTTGCGCAAGACCTTCACGCGTGTATCGGCCGAGCGCATCTGTGCTGGCCCCGGGATCGTTGCGATCTACGAAACGCTCGCCGAGATCGACAGCAAGCAGGTGCCCCACCTCGACGACAAGGCGATCTGGACGCTGGCGTTCGAAAGGCGCGACAGCCTGGCGCTTGCCGCGCTCGACCGGTTCGTGTTGGCGCTCGGCGCGTTTGCCGGCGATCTCGCGCTGAGCCAGGGGGCGAACGAGGTGTTGATCGCCGGCGGGCTCGGGCTCAAGTTGCAGGACCATTTCACGCGCTCCGGGTTTGCCGAACGGTTCACCGCCAAGGGGCGTTTCCAGGCGATGATGGCGGCGATTCCGGTAAAGATCATCACCCACGCCCAGCCCGGTCTGTTCGGCGCCGCGGCAGCCTTCGCGCAGGAGCACAGCAAATGACCAGTCAAGGCGCGAGGATCGACGATATCATGCGCACCAGCGCGGTGATCCCGGTGCTGGTGATCGACGACGCGGCGACCGCGCAGCCGCTCGCCGAAGCATTGGTCGCAGGCGGGCTACGCGTGCTCGAGGTGACGATGCGTACCTCGTGCGCGCTCGATGCGATCCGCGCGATGAAGCGTGTGCCGGGCGCGATCGTCGGCGCGGGGACGGTAATCAATCCCGATCAATTCGCGCGCGTGATGGATGCGGGCGCCGAATTCATCGTCTCGCCCGGCCTGACCGAACGACTGGCGGCGCCGATCATCGCCAGCGGCGTGCCATACCTCCCCGGCATCGCCAACGCGGCCGATATCATGCGCGGGCTCGACCTCGGGCTGACGCATTTCAAATTCTTCCCCGCCCAGGCCAATGGCGGGTTGAAAGCGCTCAAGGCACTCGCCGCGCCCTTCTACCAGTGCCGCTTCTGCCCGACCGGCGGCATCACAGAGGCGAGCGCGCCCGAATGGCTGGCGTTCGATCCGGTGCTATGCGTCGGCGGAAGCTGGGTGACGGGCGGTTCGATGGCCGACGTGCAAGCGAAGGCGCGGGCGGCAAGCGCCCTGCCCCGCTAAATCCCCCGCGCCGCGCGTATCGCGCGCCATTTCGCGACATTGGCGTTGTGCTGTTCCAGCGTGTCGGCGAACACATG
>JALYTP010000036.1 GCA_030854225.1 Pseudomonadota bacterium | reverse complement strand
CATCACGGCAGGCGGCGGTCGCCACGTATCAGAAGACCGTGCAGACCGCGTTCCGCGAGGTCGCCGATGCGCTGGCACAGCGCGGCACGATCGACGAGCAGATCGCGGCCCAGTCGGCGCGGGTCGAAGCGGCGCAGATCGCCGCTAGGCTGTCCGACGCGCGCTACCGCGCCGGGATCGATTCCTTCCTGACCACGCTCGACGCGCAGCGCACCGCGTATGCCGCGCAACAACAACTGGTGACGACGCGGTTCAATCGCGGCGGTAATCTGGTGGAACTCTATCGCTCGCTCGGCGGCGGGTTGAACTGAACGCTTCGCCGCGCGCTTGCCAGCGTCGGAAATCGGCGTACCTTGTCAAACGGGAAGTCGAGAACGACAAGGAGAGACCGATGGCATCGATCCATCCCGCTGAAGGCGGTTCCGGCGAAGAAGCGCTGATCATCCTGCAAAGCCTGCTGTGTTTGATGCGTGAGAAGAACATGCTGAGCCGCGCCGATATCGAGGACCTGTGCCACAAGGTCGAGCGCCGTGCCGCGGGCGAAAGTCAGATGCCCCTGCCCTGTTGTTCGCAAAGCGCCGAAGACGCATCGGGGATCATGCAGCGGCTGACGCATTATATCGGACAGCGTTATGGCGGCAAACACGCGCGCATCTGACGCCGAAGTCGTGAACAACCGCGATCAGGCGGAACCGCTCGGCGCACTTCGACTGCGGCGGAGTTCAAAACCGGGAATCCCCGCACGGAGGTGACGTACGTCGGTGACACCCGCTGGCGCATGGCGCCACGGGTGTCACCCTATCTTTGCCGCGCGGCCCATCAGCATGGGCGTTCGCCCGCGCACCGAACACCGGCGGGCGTTACAATGATCTCTCCCCCTTAGCCGAAGTGATAGTTGAGCTGAAGCCAGGTCTGGCGGCCATAGATGTCGTAGAAACCAACCGTATAATATGGCCAGCCGCCGCTCTTATCGACCGGATACTTGTCTGCCACGTTGTTGACGATAAGCGATAATGTCGCACGCTTGGTGATATCGACCGACCCGCTGAGATTCACCAGCGCATAGGGCGATCGCTCACCGTCGAGCGCGTTGTTCGCCGTGCGCCCGTAACGCTCGACGTAACCGGTCAGAGTGACGGGGCCCGTCTTGAACGTCACTGTGCCTGTTGTGCGGTCCTTCCAGTCGGTCTGGAATTCGGGATCGTTCAAATAATCAACCGATGGGTCGCCCGGGAACTGCACATAAGTGTGGTGGAAGACCCGCGTATATTGCGCGTTGATCGTGAAGTTCCCGATATTGGCGATCGACCAACGCATGTTGGCGCTCACGTCGATACCGTCGGTCCGTTCGCTGGAGGCGTTGATCGGATTGTTGCGGACCAGGGTGACCTGGTTCGGATTGACCACGGCGGCGGCGGGATTGCGGGTCACGCGGGACAGATAATCCTGGCAGATCGTCGAATTCGCATCGACCGATGAGCCAGAAATCGATTGCCCCAGGCGACAATCGGCTTCTTGCCGGAGCAGCTGATCGACATCCAGCGATGTGACTTCGTCGGAGATCCTGATCCGGTAATAGTCGGCCGAGATATCGAAGTGCCGATTGGGTGACCAGACGAATCCAGCGGTCAGCGATTGACCGTGCTCCGGCTTCAATTGCTTGTTGCCCGATTCGACATAGTTGATGTTGTAGGCGTCGGTGCAGCCCGAATAAGGCTGCTTGTCGAGCCGGCACTGATAATAATCGGTCTGCTGCGGATAATAGCCCTGTGTCTGCTGCTCGAAGACGTAGTTCATATCGGGCGCGCGGAAGCTGGAGGCGATGGAGCCACGGATCAGCAGGGTGCGCGTCGGGCGCAGTTCGATGCCGCCTTCATATGTCGCCGCGCCGATCCGGTTGCCGCCATATTCGTAGCGATCGTAGCGCCCGGCGCCCGACAACGTCAGCCACTTGAAGATCGGCGCCCTCAGCTCGACCGCCGCCGCCTGCCGCTGACGCCTGCCATAGCTGGAGAGGCCGGACGTGATCCCGTAATAAGCACCCTGGTTGAGCAGTGGATCGGCGTTGTTGACGAAAAGATTGTCGCCCACCTCCAGCGTCCCGGCGGCGGCGAGCGGACCGCCCGGCAGGTCGAAGAGCGAGCCGTTGACGGCCAGGCTGCCGTCCTGAAGCGCGGTACGGGCGTTGGTGATGGACTGCCCGCTCAACCGATCGAAGTCTCCCACCGGAACGGGGGAGTAGAGCCTGGACGCCGGCGCGTTGTACGCCGCAAAGCCGCTGACGCTGCCGTTCTGCGGCCCGAGCAAATAATCGGTGATCCCGGTAAGCAGCCTGTCGCGGCTCTGCACGCTGCGATATTGGGAGCGGTTGTACGACAAATCCCAGTGCCAGCTGTCCCCGATCCGGCCTCGCACGCCGGCGAGCGCATTCCACGCATGTTCGTCGTAGCGGCTGGCGGTCCCCATGCGGCCGCCCGTTTCTTCCGGCGTCAGGACGCGTGCCCAGGTCTCAAGCCGGCTCGTCGTCAGATTATAAAACGTGTTCGACCAGGACAGCGACCGCACCAAGTTGGCGATATCGCTCTGTGTGTAGAGCATGCTGGCATAAAAATCGGTGCGATCGTCCAGATGATAAGTGGCATGGCCGTAGAAGCTCTGCGAATCCTTCTGCGTCTGGATCGTACGGCCGTTGTAATAGGCGTCGCTGCCGCAATAATTGCCGCCGGACGAACTGGCGACTTGTTGGATGGTGCCGCCCTGCAAGCCCGAGAGTGCCGCGCACGCCCCTGCCGGTGGCGTATAATACGTCCGCGTCGAGGGGTTGCGGATCGAAAACATCGCGGGCGGGATTTGTGGAATGTCGTCGGTCGAATAGCGCGAATAGGAATTCGCGATATCGCGCTGCCCATAAAAGATGGGGTCGCGCGAGGAGATTTCGCCACCGAACACCACGTCGAGCTTTCCGAACGAATGCCCGCCGATGAACTGGCCGCGGATGTTGTGACCGCCGCCTTGTTGTGTGTCGCCGGCGCGCAGGTTCAGGTCGAGACCCTCGACCTTCTCCTTGAGCTTGATGTTGACCACGCCGGCGATCGCGTCCGAGCCGTAGATGGCGCCGGCGCTGCCGTTGAGCACTTCGATCGAGTCGACAAAGGCGTTCGGGATGTTGGCGAGGTTCACCGCGTTGACCGAACCGTCATAGGCGACCGGATAATCGGCGAGGCGCCTGCCGTTCACGAGCGCGAGGCTGTGGTTGGGGCCTAACCCGCGCAGGTTGAGGAAATTGGCGGCGGGGGTGAAGGTACTGCCGTAATCCTCGCCCTGCACAAAGCCGGTGTTTTGCGAAAGCGTGGTCAGCGCGTCGAAGACGCTGCGGAACCCTGCCTTGTCGATCGCCGCGCCGCTGATCGTAGTGACCGGCGCCGCCCCCTCGGCCTGACGCCGCGCGATGCGCGAGCCGGTGACGATGATGTCGGTCGGGGCCGGCGCGGAGGTCGCCGGACCTGCGGTGGCGGAAGACGACGGCTGCTGCGTTTCCTGAGTGTTGGCGACCGGGCCGGCCTCGGGTTGCGACGATGCGTTCACCGTCTGTGCACCTGCGGATGCGGAGAATATCGACAGCACACCCACCAGCGCGGTTGCGCACAAGAAACGACCCGTCGTCATAACATCTCCCAGCTTTTTGCTCGGTTAGCCCAAGCGCTGGCAGACGTGCGGTGGCAAGCGTCGCTCGTGACACGCGACGTCGTTCGTGACGATGAGTGCGTCACTCGATCGATCGCGACGACGTGTTGCACGAACAACACGCTTTGTGAGCGACGAGCGGAGGGCAGTTCGGCTTGCGCGCCGCCGTCAGGGAACGACTCCTTCCGGCTCGGGTTGGATGCGCAACGCAGTGACGAGGGAGCGGGAAGATGGCGGCGCGCGCATATTGGCAGGGGCAGATCAGGCTGGCGCTGGTCTCGATCCCGGTCGAGATCTACTCCGCCACCAAATCGGGCGCGCAGATTGCGTTTCATCAGATCCACGAACCCAGCGGCAAACGCGTCAAGTACGAGAAGGTCGTGCCGGGCATCGGCGCGATCGATACCGACGAGATCGTGAAGGGTTTCGCGCTCGACAAAGGCGATTACGTGCTGCTCGATCAGGACGAGATCGACGCGGTGAAGCTGGAATCGAAGAAGACGCTCGAACTCACCCAGTTCGTCGATGCCAGCGAGATCGACGTGCTTTATTATGAAAAACCCTATTTCGTCGTCCCCGCCGACGATCTCGCAGAGGAGGCCTTCATCGTGCTGCGCGAGGCGCTGCGACGATCGAAGAAGGTGGGGCTGGGCCAGCTTGCCATGCGCGGCCGCGAATATGTCGTCAGCCTGAAGCCGTGCGGGCGCGGCATGGTGCTGGAGACGCTGCGCTACGCCGACGAGGTCAACAAGGCGCAAGGCTATTTTCGCGACATTGCCGATGCCGAACCCGATGCCGACCTGCTCGACCTGGCGACGTCGCTGATCGACAAGAAGACCGCAGCCTTCGATCCCAAGGAATTCCACGACCGCTATGTCGATGCGCTGAAGGGGCTCATCGCGCGCAAATCGAAACAGAAGACCAACCGCAAGATCATCGAGGATACGGACGATGATGCCGGCAGCCGTTCGGGATCGAACGTCGTCGATCTGATGGCCGCGCTCAAGAAAAGCCTCGAAAAGGGGGGGGCCGGCGCAACGGGCGGGAAACCGGCCGCGAAGAAACGCTCGGCCCGCGCACCGGCCAAGAAGCGCGCGTAATGGCCAGCGCCGATCGCCTCTCGGTCTATAACGCCAAGCGCGACTTCGCGAAGACGGCGGAACCGCGCGGCGCGCTGGAACCCGGGCAGGGCAATCGCTTCATGGTGCAGAAGCACGATGCGACCCGGCTGCACTGGGATTTGCGGCTCGAGGTCGACGGGGTGATGAAGAGTTGGGCAGTGACGCGCGGCCCCAGCCTCAACCCCGACGATAAGCGCCTGGCGGTGCAGACCGAAGACCATCCTTTATCCTATTCGGATTTCGAAGGGACGATTCCCAAGGGCGAATATGGCGGCGGCACGGTGATGCTGTGGGATGATGGCACCTGGGCACCGATTGCGGGGAAATCGGCCAGCGACCTGGACAAGGGCCACCTTCACTTCGTCATCGACGGGGCGCGGATGAAGGGCGAGTGGATGCTGATCCGGCTCAAGCCGCGCTCGGCCAGGGAACGGCATGCCAACTGGCTGCTCCGCAAGGTGGCGGACGGCTATGCTGGCGGGTCGGACGATCTGGTTGATGGGGCCGTCACCAGCGTGAAGACCGGGCGGACGATGGCAGAGATCGCCGCAGGCAAGGCGGCGAAGACGCTGCCCGACTGGAAGAAAGGGGCGGAGCGCAAGCCCGCGAAGAGGACGGCGGCCAAAGCCTCCGCTGCCTCGCGCAAGATGCCGGTGTTTCGCCCACCGCAGCTATGCACCTTGGTCGACAGCATCCCAAGCGGAACCGGGTGGATCCACGAGGTCAAATATGACGGTTACCGCGCGCTGGTGGCGATCGGCGCGGGAAAGGCGAAAGTCTATACGCGCAGCGGGCTCGACTGGACCGCCAAGTTTCCCGGCATCGCGGAGGCCGCCGCCGCGCTCCCCATCGGCTCTGCGGTGATCGATGGCGAGATCGTCGCGTTCAAGGACGGGCGCCCCGATTTCTCGACGTTGAAGGACGCGATTTCGAACGGCGGCGCGATGACCCTGTTCGCGTTCGACCTGCTCGAGATCGACGGCGAGGAGACGGGCGCCCTGCCCAACGTCCAGCGCAAGGAGTGGTTGCGCGGCCTGCTCGACGGCGCCGACGCGCGGCTCCGCTTTGCCGAGCATATCGTCGGCGAAGGCGAGAAGCTGTTCGAGACGATGTGCCGCGAAGGGTATGAGGGTGTGGTGTCGAAACGTGCGGACGCGCCTTATCTGGGCAAGCGCACGCAGGCGTGGCTCAAGATCAAATGCACGCGGCGGCAGGAGTTCGTCGTCGTCGGCTGGACCGAAAGCGACAAGGCGCGGGGGTTCCGCTCGCTGTTGCTCGGCGTGCATGACGGCAAGGGGCTGCGTTATGCCGGCAAGGTCGGTACGGGATTCTCCAACGAGACGATGAGCGATCTGCTCGTGAAGCTCCACCGGATCACGCGCAAGACCCCGCCGGTCGATGCGCCGAAAGCGGCGACGCGCGGCGCGCACTGGGTGACGCCCAGATTGGTCGCCGAGATCGCGTTTACCGAGACCACCCCGGACGGCGTGCTGCGGCATCCCAGTTTCCTCGGTCTGCGCGGCGACAAGGACGCCGAGGCGGTGGTCGTCGAGCGCGCCGCGGCGGCGCCGGTGGCCAAGGCGTCCAGCGTCACGATCACCCATCCCGAACGTTTCGTTTTCCCCGATTCAACGGTGACCAAGGGCGGTCTCGCCGCCTTTTACGACGCGATGGCGCCCGTCATCCTGCCCTTCCTCGCCCGCCGCCCGATCAGCCTGGTGCGCTGCCCACAGGGGCGCGGGAAGCACTGCTTTTTCCAGAAGCACGACGCCGGATCGTTCGGCGACGACGTCAAGCATGTGAAGATCCGGGAGAAGGACGGCACGGTCGAACCCTATCTGTATGTCGAGAATGCCGACGGGCTGGTGCAATGCGTGCAGATGGGGACGATCGAATTCCATGGCTGGGGGTCGTCGATCGACGATGTCGAAAAGCCCGACCGGCTGGTGTTCGATCTCGACCCGGATGAGGGGCTGGGGTTTGCCGCGGTCAAGCAGGCGGCGGTCGACCTGAAGGGGCATCTCGCCGAAATGGGCCTTGTCAGCTTCGCGATGCTCTCGGGCGGCAAGGGCGTGCACGTCGTCGTCCCGCTGACGCCGGAGGCGGAATGGCCAGCGGTCAAGGATTTCGCCGATCGCTTCAGCCGCGCGCTGGCGCAGGCCGAGCCCGATCGCTTCACCGCGACGATGTCCAAGGCGAAACGCAAGGGCCGCATCTTCATCGACTGGTTACGCAACCAGCGCGGCAGCACCGCCGTGATGCCCTATTCCGCCCGTGCGCGCAGCGGGGCGCCGGTGGCCGCGCCCGTTACGTGGACGGAGCTGGCCGATATCGACACGCCCGCCAGATGGCATGTCGGGGATCAGGACGCTTTGCTCATTCGCGCATCGTCGAAGGATCTGGCCGGCTGGGGCGTTGCACGACAGGTCTTGCCGGATCTCTGATCGGTGAATGGCGACGTCTCGCGACGACTGAGTCGTTAACCCTTGCCGACGACCCAGGCATCGACCTGTTCGGTCAGGATACCAAGCGGGAGCGCCCCGTTCGCCAGCACGACTTCGTGGAAATCGGGCAGGTCGAACCGTTCGCCCAGCGCCCCTTCGGCTTTGTGCCGTAGCCCCGAAATCCGCTGCTGGCCGACCATGTAGCTGGTCGCCTGGCCGGGATCGTTGATATAGCGATCGACCTCCTTCGCGATGTCGCGCTGCGATAGCGGGGCGTTCTGCGTGAAATAATCGACGGCCTTTTCCCGGCTCCAGCGTTTGGCGTGGAGCCCGGTATCGAGCACCAGCCGGCACGCACGCCAGACCTGAAGCGACAGCATGCCGATCTCGGAAAACGGATCGGTATAGGCGCCCATCTCGCCGGCGAGCCGCTCGGAATAAAGCCCCCACCCTTCCGTATAGGCGCCGTAATAGCCGAAGCGCCGGAATTTGGGCACCCCGGTCAACTCCTGCGCGCGTGCGATCTGGAAATGATGCCCCGGCGCGCCTTCGTGATGCGCGATCGCCTCGACCTGGGTTTTCTGCACCTGGGTCATATCGGCCAGGTTGACGTAGAAGATGCCCGGCCGCGATCCATCCGGCGCCGGCGGGTTGTAGAACGCGACCGGGGCCGTCTCCTGCCGCCATGCCTCGACCGCGCGCACCTCCAGCGCGGCCTTGGGCAGGCGCCGGAAAAAGCGCGGCGCGGCCGCCATCGTCTGCGCGATCGCGGCGCGCCCATCGGCCAGATATCGCTGCCGCCCGGCATCGGTGTTGGGATATTTGAACTTGGGATCGACCCGCAAACTAGCGAACAGGTCCTGCAGCGAACCGGCATAGCCGATGCGTTTCATCACCGCCTGCATTTCCGCGTGGATCGCCGATACCTGTGCCAGCCCGAGCTGGTGAATCTGGTCGGCCGAAAGATCGGTGGTCGTGTAATAAGCGAGCCGCGCCTGATAATAGGCATCGCCGCCAGGCAGGCTCCACGCGCCGTCATTGCCCTTGGCCAGCGGCTCGATCGCGTCGAGGGCGGCGAACAGCACGTCGAAGCCCTGGCGGAACGGCCCCTTCAGCGCGGCGACCGCATCCGCGATCAATTGTGTCTTCAACCCCGGCGCCGCTTGGAGCTTGCCGACCTTGGCCTTGAAATCGGCGAGCAGCGTGCTGTCCGGCCCCGTGTCGAACGGCGCGCCGGTGATCACCTTACGCGCGTCGCCACGCGCGGGCACGAAGACCATCTTGGGCGGCACGATCCCTTTTGCGGCCTGCGCGCGCATCTGCGCGGCCACTTCGCGCATCACCCGCAAACTGTCGCGTAGCCGGGCGATGTACGCGCGCGCGTCCGCCACCGTATCGACGCGGTGCTGGTTGATCAGCAACACCGGAATGTTACCGGCCGGGCTGCCGTTGGTGGAGACCGGGAAGGAATAGTCGCGGAACGCGAACTGCCGCCGGTCGGTCGCGACCTGCTCCTCGAACAAGCGGTAGCTGAGGCGCGCATCGGGACCGAGCTGCTGCTTCGAGAAACGCTGCCGCATCTCGGCGAGCTGGGCCTCCTCCAGCGCCATGCGCCGCTTTGCGCCGGCGTCGGTATAATCGTCCAGCCGATCGTAATTCGTCTTCAGCCCAAGGCTGGTCTGACCCTCCGGGCTGAGCGCGACCTGCGCGTCGAACGCGGCGTCGAGGAATCGCAACAGCGCGGCATCGGCCGACGCCATCGCATCCGGCGCCCGGGCAACCACCGGCCAGGCCACGCCCGCTCCCAAAATCCCCAGGAAGGCGCGCTTGCCGATAACGTACATGGTAATCCCCTTTGCCGCAGGACTAGCCGCCCCACGCCGCGCCAACAAGCCGGTCCTCCCACATATTTTCGCCCCGCTAATTCCGGTCGATACCGTTTGGCAGGACCATCAGGAGCCGCGCCCGGAATCGTCGATCGTGGCGCTTTGGAACCTCGGTCTCCGGCAAATCGTGCATCAGGAGGTTGGCGACCCGCCCGAGCACGAAATCGGCCGAGACGCTGGTTCCTTCTTGCAGCATTCCGTCTGCGGCGAAGCCCAGTTCGACCGACAGCCTCAAACGCTGCCAGAGTTCGTGCGGATCAACGCC
>JALYTP010000304.1 GCA_030854225.1 Pseudomonadota bacterium | reverse complement strand
GCCCTCGGCCGGGGATGCTGCGGGATGGCGCGCGATCGCCAGCCCGGCGGATCAGGCGCGGATCGACGGCCTCGCCGCGCGCTGGCAAAAACTCGACACCGCGATCCCGGCCCGCCGGCGCCCGCGCGGCGCGGTGGAACGGCATTTGCTCGATCCCGCCGCCGCGCAACCGCTCGCCGCCATTCCCCCAGGCGCCTATTGGTGCCGGCTCCACCGCATCGGCGCCGTGCCGATATCTGCCGGCGGGAGCCCGGATTATTGCTTCGTCACGCTCGAGCACGGCAAGCTGGCGTTTACGCGGCAGAGCGGCACGACCTTGCCCGGCGGCTGGCTGTTCGCGGACGAAGACAACAAGCGTATGGTGTTGCTGGCGACCGACCGGCCGGCCGGGGCGGCCTCGGCGCCCGCTTATGGCAGCAACGCGGCGCGCGACATCGTCGGTGTGATCGAACGCATCGGCCCGCTCAAATGGCGGCTGGTCACCCCGCGCGGCGATACCGGCCCGATCGAGATTTACGACCTGATGCCGGCCCCTACCCAGCCGGAGTGAGTGGCGCCTGACCTGTCATGCAGACAAGGTCACGAACGAATCCATCACCCGCTTGCGCCCGGCGACCTCGAAATCGATTTCGAGCTTGTTGCCTTCGATCTCGGCGATTTCGCCATAGCCGAATTTCTGGTGGAAGACGCGCATTCCCGGCGCGAGATCGGAGCGGCCCTTGTTGCCCAGGCTCACCGCGCTGGCGCGCGCCTCGACGATGCGCGTCGGCTCGCGGGTGAAGGTGCGGCTGGTGAAGCCTCCACCGGGCTTGCTCATGTCCACGCCTGCCGCGCGCTGCCAGCCGGGTCCGCGCCCGGTGCCGCGCGCGACATTGGCGAAGGGGTCGGCGCGTTCGCTCCAGTTTGCCTGCCATAAGGACGCGCCGCCGGACATCGTCGTCTCGCTCTCGATATGCTCGCCCGGCAATTCGCCGACGAAGCGGCTGGGGATGCTCGAATTCCACTGGCCGTAGATGCGGCGGTTGGCGGCGTGGATGATCGTTGCCCTGCGCCGCGCGCGGGTGATTGCGACATAGGCGAGGCGGCGTTCCTCCTCGAGACTGGCGAGGCCGCCTTCGTCCAATGAGCGTTGCGAGGGGAACAGCCCTTCCTCCCAGCCGACCAGGAACACGGTGTCGTATTCCAGCCCCTTGGCGGCGTGGATCGTCATGATCGTCACCTTGGGGTCTTCGGCGTTGCTCTCGTTATCCATGACGAGGCTGACATGTTCGAGGAACGCGCCGAGGCTCTCATATTCCTCCATCGCGCGGACGAGTTCGGTGAGGTTTTCGAGCCGCCCCGCCGCTTCGGCCGATTTCTCGGCCTGGTACATTGCGGTGTAGCCGCTCTCGTCGAGGATCTGGCGCGCGAGATCGAGATGGGGGAGGGTGCCGGCCATGCTCCGCCAGCGCGCCATGTCGCCCACCAGGTTGCCGAGCGAACGGCGCGCGGCGCCGGTCAGTTCGTCGGTGTCGAGGATACGCGCGGCGGCGGTGGTCAGCGGCACGCCTTGCGCGCGGGCGAGCTGGTGGACCTTCTGCACCGCCTTGTCGCCGAGGCCGCGCTTGGGGACGTTGACGATCCGCTCGAACGCGAGATCATCCGCCGGCTGGGCGACCACGCGCAGATAGGCGAGCGCGTCGCGGATTTCGGCGCGCTCGTAGAAGCGGAAACCCCCGACGATCCGGTAGGGCAGCCCGATCGAGATGAAGCGGTCCTCGAACTCGCGCGTCTGGTGCTGCGCCCGGACGAGGATGGCGATGTCGTCGAGGCTCTTGCCGCCTCTTTGCGCGCTCTCGATCTCCTCGCCGACGCGGCGCGCTTCCTCGGGGCCGTCCCACACGCCGAGCACCTTCACCTTTTCGCCGGTGTCATGCTCGGTCCACAGCGTCTTGCCGAGGCGGCCGCTATTGTTGGCGATCACGCCCGAGGCGGCGGCGAGAATGTGCGGGGTGGAGCGGTAATTCTGTTCGAGCCGGATGACCTTGGCGCCGGGAAAATCCTTCTCGAACTTCAAGATGTTCTCGACCTGCGCGCCGCGCCACGAATAGATCGACTGGTCGTCGTCGCCGACGCAGCAAAGGTTCTTGCGCTCCTGCGCGAGCAGACGGAGCCAGAGATACTGGACGCTGTTGGTGTCCTGATATTCGTCGACCATGATGTATTTGAAGCGGCGCTGATAATCGGCCAGCACCTCGCGATCGCGCTTCAGGATGACCAGCATGTGGAGCAGGAGGTCGCCGAAGTCGCAGGCGTTGAGCGCGATGAGGCGGGCCTGGTAGCGCGCGTAAAGCTCGCCACCGCGGCCGTTGGCGTAGCGCTCGCTTTCGCCGGCGTCGATGTCGGCGGGGACGAGGCCCTTGTTCTTCCACTCGTCGATGAGCCCGCCCAATTGCCGCGCGGGAAAGCGTTTTTCGTCGATATCGGCGGCGAGGATAAGCTGCTTGAGCAACCGCATCTGATCGTCGGTGTCGAGGATGGTGAAGTTGCTCTGCAAGCCCACCAGTTCGGCATGGCGGCGGAGCATCTTCGCGCCGATCGCGTGGAAAGTGCCGAGCCACGGCATCCCCTCGACCACGTCACCGACGAGATTGCCGACACGGTGGCGCATCTCGCGCGCCGCCTTGTTGGTGAAGGTGACGCTGAGGATCTCGGATGGATAAGCGCGGCGCGTCCACAGCAGATGCCCAAGCCGCGCGGTGAGCGCCGCCGTCTTG
>JALYTP010000303.1 GCA_030854225.1 Pseudomonadota bacterium | reverse complement strand
ACCATTTCCGCGCCGACCTGCTCGACCGGTTGAGTTTCGAGGTGGTGACGCTGCCGCCGCTACGCGCGCGAACCGGTGACGTCATGGTGCTGGCGGAGCATTTCGGGCGGCGAATGGCATCCGAAATGGGGCAGGACTGGGTCGGGTTCAGCAAGGCATCGGCTGCGGCCCTGGTCGCTTATGACTGGCCCGGTAACGTGCGTGAGTTGCGCAACGTGGTCGAGCGTGCGGTCTATCGCTGGGAGCAAAGCGGGCCGATCGATGCGGTGGAGTTCGATCCGTTTCAGTCGCCGCATGGCCCGGCGGCCGCGGGGATCGCCCCGGCGCCCCAGGGCGAAGCACCGATGGTGAGTGCTGCGACGCAGGCGAAAGCGATTGTCACGGACGATTTCAAGGCGAGCGTTGCCGCGTTCGAATGCGCGCTGCTCGAGGCGGCGCTGGCCGAGCATCGCTTCAACCAGCGCACCACCGCCGCCGCGCTCGGGCTGAGCTACGATCAATTGCGTCATGCGCTGCGCAAACATTCCCTGCTCGGCGAAAGCGCGCCCGATCCGCTTGCGTAACGAGTTGCGCGGACCCATTTGCAAGACTGCGGCGTTCCCCTGCCGACCCCGCAACCCGCCCGATGGAGGATTCCATGGCTTTCGAACTTCCCCCCTTGCCGTATGCTTACGACGCGCTGGAGCCGACCATCTCGAAAGAGACGATGACGTTCCACCACGACAAACATCACGCCGCCTACACCGCCAAGCTGAATGAGGGCGTGGCCGCCGATCCGAAGCTGGAGGGCAAGACGATCGAGGAGATCATGGGCATGATGTCCTCGCAACCGCCGCTCGTGCGCAACAATGGCGGTGGCTATTGGAACCACGATTTCTTCTGGAAGATCATGGCACCGGCCGGGTCGACCAAACCCTCGGGCAAGCTTGCCGAGGCGGTCGAGACCTATGGCGGGCTCGACAAGCTGAAAGAGGATTTCAACGGCAAGGGCGCCGGGCAATTCGGCTCGGGCTGGGCCTGGGTAGTCGCGGATTCGTCGGGCGCGCTGAAGGTCACGTCGACGCCCAACCAGGATAACCCGCTGATGGACGACGCCAAGGACAAGGGTACACCCGTCCTAGGCAACGACGTGTGGGAACACGCATATTACCTGACCTACAAGAACGATCGCCCCGGTTATCTCAAGGCATGGTGGGACGTGGTGAATTGGGACGAGGCCGGCAAGCGGTACGACGCGACGGTCGGCTGAACGGGCGCGCCGCCGGCAGGGTCAGCCCTCCGGCGGCAGTTCGACCGGCGCGTCGGTGTTCAGGCCGTGGCGTAGCAGCATCGGCAGATTGGCGACGCTGAACAGCACCGTCAGCGGGATGGCACCCCACAGCTTGAACCCGACCCAGAAATCTTGCGAATAATTCCGGCGGACGATTTCGTTCAGGATCGCCATGCCGATGAAGAACAGCATGAAGTTGAAAGTCAGCTTCTTCCACCCCAGCGCGCTGAGCCCCGGATAGGCGGATTCGAGCATCGACTGGAGCAGCGGCCGTCCGGTCAATAGCCCGAAGCCGAGAAGCGCGGCGAGCAGGCTATAGATGAAGGTCGGCTTCATCTGGATGAATTTGGGGTCGTGAAAATACAGCGTCAGCCCCCCGAAGACGATTACCAGAATGCCGGTCAGCCACAGCATCGGGGAAATGTGCCGGGTCTTGGCGAACGATACCGCCATCGCGATCCCCGTCGCGACGACGAATGCGCCGGTCGCGAACATCAGGCGCACCAGCGGCAGACCCGGCGCCAGGAAATTGACCGCGAAGAACACGATCAGCGGCCCGTAATCGAGCGCCATGCGCAGGCCCGGCGAGGCGGCGGCCCGGTTCGTATCAGCCACGCACGCTCTCCACCCCGGCGATGATCCGCGATACCTCGTTGGCGTCGAACGGGCGCAGGTCACCGATCCCTTCGCCGATGCCGATCGCGTGGATCGGCAGGCCGTATTTTTCCGCCGCCGCGACCAGCACGCCGCCGCGCGCGGTGCCGTCCAGCTTGGTCATGACGAGGCCGGTCGCGCCCGCCGTCTCGCCGAACACTTCGATCTGGCTCAGCGCGTTCTGCCCGGTCGTCGCGTCGAGCACCAGGACCACGTCGTGCGGTGCCGCGGGATTGAGCCGCCCGAGCACCCGGCGGATCTTGGCGAGTTCGTCCATCAATTCGGTCTTGTTGTGCAGCCGCCCGGCGGTATCGACGATCAGCACGTCGATGCCCTGCTCGGTCGCCTGCTTGACCGCCTCGTAAACGATGCCGGCCGCATCGCCGCCTTCCTTGCCCGAAACGAGCGGCACCCCGGCGCGTTCGGCCCAGGTGGCGAGCTGGCCGATCGCGGCGGCACGGAAGGTATCGCCGGCGGCGAGCATCACGTTGTAATCCTGTTCCTTCAACCCGTGTGCCAGCTTGGCGATCGTCGTCGTCTTGCCCGATCCGTTGACGCCGATGACGAGGATTACCTGCGGGCGCGGGAACGCTTCGATCTCGAGTGGTCTGGCGACGCGCGCGAGCACCTTTTCGATCTCCTCGGCGACGATCAGGCGGATGCCGAGTTCCTCCATGTCGCGCTCGAAACTGCCTTCGGCCAGCCGAGCGCGAATGCGCGCGGCGGTTTGCGGGCCGAGATCGGAGGCGATGAGCGCCTCCTCGATATTGTCGAGGGTCTCGTCGTCGAGCCGCGCCGCGCCGAGCCCGGCAAGATTGCCGATCAGCTTGTCCGAGGT
>JALYTP010000035.1 GCA_030854225.1 Pseudomonadota bacterium | reverse complement strand
ATGGCAGCCTGATCTGGCGGTCGGAACGCACCGGCTATGGCCACCTCTATCGCTTCGCCAAGGGCCAATGGACCGCGCTGACCAGCGGCGACTGGGTGGTGCAGGATGTGATCGGCCTCGATCAGGGCGCCGGGGGTCACAGCGGGCGGATATATTTCACCGCCAACAAGGATGGCCCGCTCGAACAGCATCTCTATTACGTCGATATCGCGCATCCGGGCGCCGTGACGTGGCTGACCGAGCCGGGCTGGTGGAACGATGCCGTGATGGACAAGGCGGCGAGCCGGATCATTGTCACGCGGTCGAACACCACGCAGCCGGCGCAGGCCTATCTCGCCGATGTGTCGGGCAAGCGGCTATCGTGGATCAACCAGAATGCGGTGGTGCCGGGGCATCCTTATTACCCCTATGCCAAGGCGCATCGCCCGACGACCTTCGGCACGTTCAAGGCGGCTGACGGCACGACGCTCCATTACGAGATGATCACGCCGCCGCTGGTGCCGGGGAAGAAATATCCGGTGTTCTTCGAACATTATGGCGGCCCGGGCACAGGGCAGCAGGTGATGCGCAAGTGGCACAACCCGATGGCGCAATATCTCGTCAGCCAGGGCTGGGTGTATTTCCAGATCGACAATCGCGGATCGTACAATCGCGGCAAGGCATTCGAAGACCAGATCTACCGCGCGATGGGAACGGTGGAAGTGGCCGACCAGTTCGAAGGGGCGAAGTGGATCAAGCGCCAGCCCTTCGTCGACGCCGACAAGGTCGCGATCTACGGCTGGTCCTATGGCGGGTACATGACGCTCAAGATGCTGGAGGCGAACCGGGGCGTGTACGCCGCCGGCGTATCGGGCGCGCCGGTGACGAAGTGGGAGCTGTACGACACGCATTATACGGAGCGTTACATGGGCGACCCGACGAAGGACGCGAAGGCCTATGCCGCCTCCGACGCGTTGCAGGATTCGGCCAGGATCGCGGATCCGCTGCTGCTGATCCACGGCATGTCGGACGATAACGTGGTGTTCGAGAATTCGACGATGTTCGCCGCCAGGATGCAGGCCGAGGACCGCCCGTTCGAAATGATGTTCTACCCCGGCAAGACTCACGCCGCGGTGCGCGATATCCATGTCTGGACGACGCTGCTGAATTTCCTCGATCGCACGGTGAAGAACAAGCCGGGCAAGTAAAGCTATCTGGCAACGGGCCTCCGCCGTCGCTATGTGGCGGTGCAGCAGAGCTGGAGTGCAACAGATGGGTTACCGGATCGTCGTCGCCGGGGCGACGGGCAATGTCGGGCGCGAGATGCTCAACATCCTGGCGGAACGCGAATTCCCTGCCGACGAGGTCGCCGCCGTCGCGTCGTCGCGCAGCCAGGGCGAGGTGATCGATTTCGGCGACAGCGGCAAGACGCTGAAGGTCCAGAATATCGACAATTTCGATCCCCGGGGCTGGGACATGGCGCTGTTCGCGATCGGCTCGGACGCGACCAGGATCCACGCCCCGCGCTTCGCCGCCGCCGGCTGCACGGTGATCGACAATTCGTCGTTCTACCGCATGGACCCGGACGTGCCGCTGGTCGTGCCCGAGGTGAACCCCGAGGCGATCGCGGGATATCGCGCCAAGAACATCATCGCCAACCCCAATTGCTCGACCGCGCAGATGGTCGTGGCACTCAAGCCGCTGCACGATTTCGCCACGATCAAGCGCGTGGTGGTCGCGACGTATCAATCGGTTTCGGGCGCCGGCAAGGCCGGGATGGACGAATTGTTCGAGCAATCGCGCAACATCTTCGTCGGCGACAGCGCCGAGGCGAAGAAGTTCACCAAGCAGATCGCGTTCAACGTGATCCCGCACATCGACGACTTCCTCGACGACGGATCGACCAAGGAAGAATGGAAGATGGTGGTCGAGACCAAGAAGATCCTCGATCCCCGGATCAAGGTGAGCGCGACGTGCGTGCGCGTGCCGGTGTTCGTCGGGCATAGCGAGGCGATCAACATCGAATTCGAGAACGAGATTTCGGCCAAGCAAGCGCAGAAAATCCTGCGCGAGGCGCCCGGTGTGATGCTCGTCGACAAGCGCGAGGACGGCGGATACGTCACGCCGGTGGAGTGCGTGGGTGAGTATGCGACCTTCGTCAGCCGGGTGCGGGAGGATCCCACGGTCGATAACGGGCTGAGCCTGTGGGTCGTCAGTGACAATCTGCGCAAGGGTGCGGCGCTCAACGCCGTGCAGATCGCCGAATTGCTCGGGCGGCGGCATTTGCAGAAGGCGGCGTGATGGAGGGCGGGTGTCGCTGCGGTGCGGTGCGCTACACGATCGCGCCGGACACGCGGCTGCGCGTCTATTGCTGCCATTGCCTCGCCTGCCAGAGCTGGACGGGCAGCGCCTTCGGCCAGCAGGCGCCGGTGCCCGAGGACGCGTTCGCCGTCACCGGTCCGATCACCACCTACACTTATCAAACGCCGAGCGGCGCGACCTCGACGCACAGCGTGTGCGGGAAATGTCATTCGCGCGTTTTCAATGCCAATGCGCGGCTACCGGGCTGGTTGCTGGTGCGCGCGGGCACGTTCGATACAAGCGATGCGATCGAGCCCGTCGCGCACATCTGGATTTCCCGCAAGCAGCCCTGGATAGGGATTCCGGCCGGCATCCCGATCTTCGAGGAAAACGCGTCACCAGAAGATTTCCGCGCGATCCTGTTCGGGTGAGGCTTTGCGGCAATTCTGGTGCAGGAGGTGACGAATGGCGGATGTGACGATGACCGGCGGCTGCCAGTGCGGGCGCGTTCGCTATACCGTGGCGGTGCACGACGACGAGGCGTATCTGTGCCATTGCAGGATGTGCCAGAAGGCCACGGGCGGGTTCGCGGCGGCGTTCAAGAACGTCAGGCAGACGGAGGTGACGTGGGAGCGCGAGCCCGATCGCTACGCCTCATCGCCGATCGCCAAGCGCGGGTTCTGCTCGGCGTGCGGGACGCCGCTGACCTTTCAGTTCGACGAGGGCAGCGAGATGCTGGACCTGACCGTCGGCAGCTTCGACGATCCGTCGCGCCTGCGTCCCACGTCGCATTTCAGCGCCGAGAACGCGCATGAGGCCTGGCTCGACACCAAAGACCTGCCCAGGATGCGCACCGAGGAGCATCAGCCGCTGGTCGATCGCTGGATGAAGACGCTTGGCCACCTTCCAGATTGAACCGCGCTTTTTCGCAGCCGAAGACGGTACACGGCTGGCGTGGCGCGAACTGGCGCCGCCATCTGGCGACGGCCGCCCGGTCGTCCTGATCCACGGCTATTTTTCGAATGCCGGGGTCAACTGGATCCGCTACGGCCACGCGGCCAGGATCGCGGCGAAGGGCTTCCGCGTCATCATGCCCGATCTGCGCGGACACGGCAGCAGCGACAAGCCGCACGACCCGGCCTTCTATCTGCCCGATGTTCTGATGCGCGACGGGCTGGCGCTGATCGCGCATCTCGGGCTGACTGATTATGATCTGGGCGGCTATTCGCTCGGCGCGCGCACGACGGTGCGGATGCTGGCGGGCGGCACCGCGCCGCGCCGTGTGGTGCTGGCCGGCATGGGGCTGACGGGGATCGTGAACACACAAGGGCGCGGCGCGTATTTCCGCAACGTTCTGACCCATCTCGGCAGCTTCAAGCAGGGTAGCAGCGAATGGCTGACCGAGGCGTGTCTCAAGACCACCCACGGCGACCCGGTGGCGTTGCTGCGCATCCTCGATACGTTCGTCGATACGCCGGTCGAGGCGGTGCGGCAGATGGCCGCCCGCACGTTGGTGGTGGCTGGCGCCGGGGATGATGACAACGGTTCGGCGGCCGCGCTGGCCGACGCGCTGCCCCACGCGATCTATCGCGCCACGCCGGGCAACCACATGAGCGCGGTGGTCAAGCCGGAGCTTGGCCAGGAAATCGCCGATTTCCTGGCCGGATAGGCCGGATCAGCCGGGGATTGTGTTTTCGTCGGCGATCCGCGCGTTGAACGAAGCGCTTGAATCCCGGCCGTCGGGCTGGTTCGCGCTGTCCTCGTCGCGACCTAGGATGTGGTCGAAATCGATCGGCGACGAACCCCGCAGCATGAACAGCGCCGCCGTCGCCGCTGCGCCGACGGCCGCCACGCCGCCGACGATCGCCGCCGTGCCCCAATGGCTGCCGGATTTCTTGAACGTGCCGTCCTTGGCGCGGACGGGCGCCGGGCGGGTGGTTTTGCGAGTGGCGGGCTTCTTCGCGGCGGTGGCCATGGGGGCGCTCCATCAAATTGTTGAGCACCCGTAACGCACCAGCGCGAGCATGTTTCCTTGGGGCGGGCGCTTATCGGAACGGTGGTTCGTTGAACGCGCGCAGCTTGCGGCTGTGGAGCTTGGCGCCTTCGCGGCGCAATTCCTCGCAGGTTTCGATCCCGATTCGCATATGCTCGTTGATCGCGCGCTCGTAGAAGCGGTTTGCCTGGCCGGGCAGCTTTAGTTCGCCGTGGAGCGGCTTGTCCGAGACGCAGAGCAAGGTGCCGTAAGGCACGCGGAAGCGATAACCTTGCGCCGCGATGGTCGCGGATTCCATGTCGATTCCCGCCGCGCGGCTGAGCGAAAACCGCAACGCCGAACGCGAATATTGCAGTTCCCAGTTGCGATCGTCCGTGGTGACGATAGTGCCAGTGCGCAGCCGCCGCTTCAGTTCGTCGCCCGACTGGCCCGATACGGTCTGCGCGGCGCGGGCCAGCGCCTGCTGTATTTCGGCGATCGCCGGCACCGGGATTTCGGGCGGCAGCACATCGTCGAGGATATGGTCGTCGCGCAGATAGGCGTGGGCGAGGACGTAATCGCCGATCCGCTGCGAAGGGCGCAGGCCGCCGCAATGGCCGATCATCAGCCACGCCTCGGGTCGCAACACCGCGAGGTGATCGCAGATTGTCTTGGCGTTGGACGGGCCGACGCCGATATTGACCAGGGTGATGCCGGTGCGGTCATCGGCCATCAGGTGGTAGGCGGGCATCTGGTGGCGCCGCCACGCGCTGGTATCGGCGAGCGCTGCCTCGGCATCGTCGCCGGCGCGGATCATTACGCCGCCCGCCCCAGATACGCCGGTGAAGCGGCTGCCGTCACCTAGCTGCGCGCAGGCCCAGCGGACGAACTCGTCGACATAGCGGTGGTAGTTGGTGAACAATACATAGCGCTGGACATGCTCGGGCGGGGTGCCGGTGTAATGCCGTAGCCGCGCCAGGCTGAAATCGGTGCGCAGGCCGTCGAACAGTGCGAGCGGAAAGACCCCGTCGTTGATGGCATATAGGCCATCGGCAATTTCATCCCCGATATGCGCCAGATCGGTAGCCGGGAAGTGCCGTGCCAGCTCGACCGCCGAAATCGCGTCGAGGCTCAGCGCGTGACCCCGGTCGATGACATAGGGGAAAGGGATTTCCTGCCGACCCGGCACCGCCGAGACGGTGACGTCGTAATCCTCGATCAGCAGGGTCAATTGCTCGGTCAGGTAATGGGCGAACATCGCCGGCTTGGTCACGCTGATGCGGTACTCGCCTTCGGTCACCAGCCGCCCGAACGATCGCATGGGCGCGGGGCGGGCATCGCCGCCGGCATAGCGCAGGTGGATCTCGGGATAGGCGAAGCTGCCGTCGAGGCGCGATTGCGGCGACGGGATCGTGCCGTCGGCGATATAGGCGGTCAGCGCGGCTTTCAGCCGATCGACCGAGGCGCAATATAGCCGGTCGAGTTCGGCGACGATATCGGCGGCGTCGGGTTTGGGTGCAACGGTCATCGCGGACGGCTAATGCGCGATGATGACGCTGGCAAGACGCCGCCGTCGATGCGACACCCCCCCCGCGCGGTGCGCGAGGGGTGTTGCGGGATTATCGCGGGGTTACAGCGTGCCGAGCAGATATTCCGCCGAGCTGACCTTGAATTCGCCGGGCGCCTCGACGTGCAGTTGTTCGACCACGCCGTCATTGACCAGCATCGAATAACGCTGGCTGCGTTCGCCCATGCCGAATTTGGAGCCGTCCATCGTCAGGCCCACCGCCGTGGCGAATTCGCCATTGCCATCGGCCAGCATGGTGATCGCGCCGGCATCGCTCGATTTGCGCCAGGCGCCCATCACGAACGCGTCGTTGACGCTGGTGAAGGCGATCTCGTCCACGCCCCTGGCCTTGATCTCGTCCGCCTTGTCAACGAAGCCGGGCAGGTGGCGCGCTGAGCAGGTCGGGGTGAAGGCGCCCGGCACCGCGACCAGCGCGACCTTGCGGCCCTTGAAGAAGTCGTCCGAGGCGACCTGTTCCGGGCCGCTCTCGCCCGCCTTGGTCAGGGTTAGGCTGGGTACGCGGTCGCCGATGTTGATGGTCATGTCGCAAATCTCCTCGGGCCGTTGATTGGGCTTGCCGCACAGGTCGCAAGCCGCGCACCGGATTTCAATGGGGGAGATTTCGCGCGTGGCGGTGCGTTCGTGCGGCGTTATGCTGCAAACCGTGGAAATCGCGCCGTATCTTACCGGACAATTCCTGCTCGCCATGCCGGGCATCGGCGATACGCGTTTCGACCGCGCGGTGATCGCGATCTGTTCGCATGATGACGAGGGTGCGCTCGGCATCGGCATCGGCGCCACGATCGACGGATTGGGGTTCCACGACCTGCTTGCGCAATTCGGGATCGAACCCGGCGATTCGCCCAACGCCCCGGTGCATTTCGGTGGCCCGGTCGAGACGCGGCGCGGTTTCGTGATCCACTCGACGGATTGGAGCGGGCAGGACACGGTGGTGGTGGCGGGACACTGGGCCTTATCGGCGACACTCGATGTGTTGCGCGCGATCGCCGGCGGGAAAGGGCCCGCGCAGTGGCTGGTCGCGCTCGGCTATGCCGGCTGGGGTGGGGGGCAGCTGGACGAGGAGATGACCCGGCACGGCTGGTTCAACACGCCCGGCGACACGCGCTTGTTGTATGATGTCGACGCGGACCATCGCTGGGACCGCGCCTTTGCCACCGCCGGGATCGATCCGCGGTTGTTGGTGAGCGATGCGGGGACGGCTTGAGCGAGGCATATAAAGATATCTTTATATTTGATTTGCGCGCTGCATCCCCCTATGTGCGCCGGCATCCAAGCCAGAAATCGGAGATTCCCAGTGGCCACCGTTCTCGACCGTCCGACCGATCATGTCGTCGCCGATCTCGCACTCGCCGATTTCGGTCGCGCGGAGATCAACATCGCCGAAACCGAAATGCCAGGCCTGATGTCGCTGCGCGAGGAATTCGGCGCGTCTCAGCCGCTGAAGGGTGCGCGCATTACTGGCTCGCTGCACATGACGATCCAGACCGCCGTGCTGATCGAGACGCTGACCGCGCTCGGTGCCGACGTGCGCTGGGCGACGTGCAACATCTTCTCGACGCAGGACCATGCCGCCGCCGCGATCGCCGCGACCGGCGTGCCGGTGTTCGCGATCAAGGGCGAGAGCATCGCCGATTATTGGGATTATGTCGGCGACATCTTCTCGTGGGATGGCGAGATCGAGGGCCAGACCGCCAACATCATCCTCGACGATGGCGGCGATGCGACGATGTTCGCCTTGTGGGGCGCCAAGCTGGAGGCCGGGCACACGCTGGGCGAGCCGGAGAATGAAGAGGAAGTCGAGTTCCAGCGCGCGCTGAAGGCGTTCGTCGCCAGGAAGCCGTGCTATCTCACCGCGACGGTCAAAAATCTCAAGGGCGTGTCGGAGGAAACGACCACCGGCGTTCACCGCCTGTACGAGATCGCCAAGAAGGGCGAGCTGCCGTTCCCGGCGATCAACGTCAACGACAGCGTGACCAAGTCGAAGTTCGACAATCTCTACGGCTGCAAGGAGTCGCTGGTCGACGCGATCCGCCGCGCGACCGACGTGATGCTCGCCGGCAAGGTGGCCTGCGTCGCGGGCTTCGGCGATGTCGGCAAGGGCAGCGCCCAGTCGCTCCGCAACGGCGGCGCCCGCGTGATGGTGACCGAGGTCGATCCGATCTGCGCGTTGCAGGCGGCGATGGAGGGCTTCGAGGTCGTGACGATGGAAGAGGCGGTCAAGCGCGCCGACATCTTCTGCACCGCGACCGGCAATGCCGACGTCATCACCGCCGATCACATGAAGGCGATGAAGCCGATGGCGATCGTCTGCAACATCGGCCATTTCGACAGCGAGATCCAGATCGCGGCGTTGTCGAACTACAAGTGGACCGAAGTGAAGCCGGGCACCGACCTGGTCGAGTTTCCCGCCGAAAACGGTGAAGCGGCCAAGCAGATCATCGTGCTGGCCAAGGGCCGCCTGGTAAACCTGGGCTGCGCGACGGGCCATCCCTCGTTCGTCATGTCGGCGAGCTTCACCAACCAGACGCTGGCGCAGATCGAGTTGTGGACCAAGGGCGAAAACTACAAGAACGACGTCTACGTCCTGCCCAAGCACCTCGACGAAAAGGTCGCGGCGCTGCATCTCGAAAAATTGGGTGTGCACCTGTCCAAGCTGACCGCCAAGCAGGCCGGCTATATCGGCGTACCGGTCGAAGGGCCGTTCAAGCCGGTTCACTATCGGTATTGATGTCGCGCGTGGACGAAGGGACGCGAGTGTAAGGGTTTGAAAACGCACGAGCCGGAACGGCGTAGAACGTTGCAATCTGGCCACACCTGTCAGGTTTACTGCTATGTCGAGGCGACAATCCGATTGCATAGCGGCGCTTCCTTATGAAAGATGAAACTCATAAGCCCTCCGAGGCATGCGGGTGGCAGCTAACGAATGAATGGGGGTTGTTCGTGACCAATTCTTTCCGCCGGAATTTGCTTGTGTCCACGTTTATCGTTGGCGCCGCCGGGGCGATTTCGCCAGCTGCTGCGCAGGTTACTGGCACCCCGGTTGACACCACGCCGCAGGTTGCGCCCAACAATCAGAACAATGCCCTGCCTTCCCAGGCAACCCCCACCAAGGGTGAAGGCGATGATATCGTCGTCACCGGCTCGCGCATCCGGCGCGATAATTTTTCGACGGCTTCGCCGGTCGATATCATTACGAGGGAAGATAGAGTTCTTGCCGGATCGCGATCAACTGCGGACGTTCTACAGAGTTCGTCGGTCACGTCAGGTACATCTCAGGTTAATGGGTCCTTCCTCGGCTTCGTGTCAGAAGGAGGTCCGGCTGCTAGCACGGTAGGCCTCCGCGGGCTCAGTTCGTCGCGTACGCTGGTACTGCTCAATGGTCGCCGGCTCGCACCCGCCGGCGTCGGGCCGCAGCTGGTCGCGGCGGACCTCAACGTTCTCCCCACCGCGATCGTCCAGCGCATCGAAGTCCTGCGTGAAGGCGCGTCATCGGTCTATGGCTCGGACGCCATCGCGGGCGTTATCAACGTGATTACCGATGCAAAGATAAATAGGATCACCGCTGATCTGTTTACAGACCAGCCGATCGAGCATGGCGGCGGGGGGCGCAACTACCGCGCCTCACTAACCGCGGGTCATGTC
>JALYTP010000302.1 GCA_030854225.1 Pseudomonadota bacterium | reverse complement strand
CCATCAACTCGGCGGCGAGCGCGCGGTCGTCCTCGTCGATCTCGACCGGCTCGAGCAGCGCCTCGATCAGCCGCGAACGGTCGGCCTTGCGGATATCATCGGTGCTCGGCACCGGCATCCACTGCACCGCGATCCGCGCGCCCTTCAGCATCATCTCGACGCGGCGCTTGCGCTGATAGGGGACGATCAGCACCGCCGTGCCCTTCTTGCCCGCACGACCCGTCCGGCCCGACCGGTGCTGCAACGTCTCGGCGTCGCGCGGCAGTTCGACATGGATGACCAGGCTGAGCGAGGGCAGATCGATCCCGCGCGCCGCCACGTCGGTCGCCACGCAGACCCGCGCGCGCTTGTCGCGCAGCGCCTGCATCGCCGCGTTGCGCTCGCTCTGGCTGTGCTCGCCCGACAGCGCGACCGCCGCGAAACCGCGCTCGATCAGCCCGGCATAGAGGTGCCGCACATTGTCGCGCGTCGCGCAGAACAGCATCGCCGTCTCCGCCTCGTGCAGCCGCAGCAGATTTACCACGGCATGCTCGATATCGGACGGCGCGACGGTGACCGCCCGGTATTCGATATCGCCGTGCCCGCGATCCTCGCCCACGGTCGAGATGCGCAGCGCATCGCGCTGGTAACGCTTGGCCAGCGCGACGATCTGGCGCGGCATCGTCGCCGAGAACATCAGCGTGCGGCGCGCATCCGGCGTCGCGTCGAGAATCTGCTCGAGATCCTCGCGGAAGCCCATGTCGAGCATCTCGTCGGCCTCGTCGAGGATCACCGCCTTGAGCGCGGAGAGATCGAGCGCGCCGCGTTCGATATGGTCGCGCAGCCGCCCCGGCGTGCCGACGACGATATGTGCGCCACGGCTGAGCCGGCGACGTTCTTCGGACGGGTTCATCCCGCCGACGCACGTCGCGATGCGCCCCTGCGCGCCGGCATAGAGCCATTCCAGTTCCCGGCTGACCTGCAACGCCAGCTCGCGCGTCGGCGCGACCGCGAGCGCGAGCGGCGCGCCGGCCTGCGGCAGCGCACCGCCCTCGCCGAACAGGTCGGGCGCGATGGCGAGGCCGAACGCGACGGTCTTGCCCGATCCGGTCTGCGCCGAGACGATGAGGTCGCGGCCCGCGGCCTGCCCCTCCAGCACGGCGGCCTGAACGGGGGTGGGCGCTGCGTAACCACGCGACGCGAGCGCCTCGGCGAGCGGCGCCGGGAGGGCGGAAAAGGGCATAGGGTCCGGTTCTGTTGGGCGCGCATGGCGGCGCCGGGCGCGCCTCTGTAGCGTGTCGGCGCGGGTTCGTCACCCCGCCTTCCCAAAGCTCCCGCGGGATCCTAGACCGCTCGCAGAGCCTCACCACCGGAAAGCCCCCGCCATGCGCGAAGCCGCGATCGTCGCCACCGCCCGCACGCCGATCGGCAAGGCGTATCGCGGCGCGTTCAACGCGACCGAGGCTCCGGTGCTCGCGGGGCATGTGATGAACGCGGCGATCGAACGTGCCGGGATCGATCCGGCGCGGATCGACGAGGTGTTCTGGGGCGTGGGCAACCAATGGGGTACGCACGGCGGCAATGCAGGACGCATGGCGGTGTTCGCCGGCGCGCTACCCCACACGGTCCCGGCGTTCACACTCGACCGGAAATGCGGTTCGGGGCTGACCGCGATCGCCCTCGCCGCGCGCTCGATCATCTGCGACGAGGTGGACGTGGCGCTGGCCGGCGGAATGGAATCGATCAGCCTGACGGTGACCAGGGACGCGCCGCGCTATGTCAACCAGTCGGTGATCGCGAAGGAGCCCGCCGCGTATATCCCGATGATCGAAACCGCCGAGATCGTCGCCGGGCGCTACAATATCAGCCGCGCGGCGCAGGATGCGTACGGCGCGCAGAGCCAGCAGCGCGCGGCGGCGGGGGTCGCGGCGGGCGCGTTCAAGGAGGAGATCGCACCGATCACGGTCGACAAGGCGTTGTTCGACAAGGAGGGCAACAGGATCGGCACCGAAACGGTGACCCTGTCGCAGGACGAAGGCATCCGCGCGGGCACGACGATAGAGGCGCTGAGCGGGCTCAAGACGGTGTGGCCCGGCGGCGACTTCACCGGGCCGGGCACCAACGTCACCGCGGGCAATGCCAGCCAGCTTAGCGACGGCGCATCGGCTCAGATCCTGATGGACCGCAAGACGGCCGAAGCAGAGGGCAAGCCGATCCTGGGCGTCTATCGCGGTTTCCAGGCGGCGGGCTGCGCGCCGGACGAGATGGGCATCGGTCCGGTCTTCGCGATCCCCAAATTGCTCGACCGCGCCGGACTGTCGGTGGCCGATATCGGGCTGTGGGAGCTGAACGAAGCGTTCGCATCGCAATGCCTCTATTGCCGCGACCATCTCGGCATCGATCCGGAGAAATACAACGTCAACGGTGGCGCGATCGCGGTCGGGCATCCGTTCGGCATGACCGGATCGCGCCTCGTCGGCCACGCACTGATCGAGGGGCGCAAGCGCGGCGTGCGCTATGTCGTCGTGTCGATGTGCACGGCGGGCGGAATGGGCGCGGCGGGGCTGTTCGAGATCGTGTGAGGGGTGGCGAGAACGTGCGGCGGAGAGGCTGGTTCGGAGCGGCTCCGACAATCGATCGCGGGTATGTTAAATGCGGAACAGCGCGACGTAGCGGGTGTTCAACACACCGACGGATTTCCCGTCCGGCGCGCGCCAGGACAAAACGGACCATGTATCGTAGCGGGCAAGACGGAACGAGCGGTCGCCGGCCCCGGCCTTGCGGTGCATACCGT
>JALYTP010000301.1 GCA_030854225.1 Pseudomonadota bacterium | reverse complement strand
CGAAGCTTGAGGCGCGCCACATCGCCGGCTGGGCGGCGCTCGCCTTCCTGCTGATCTTCTGCTTCCTGGCCTGGGGCGCGTATCAGAACGTCTGGCGCGACGTGAAACATTGATCGATCGCGCCTGCGGGGGAACCTGCACGCGCGGAAGTCGTTGATGAAAGACCGGGAGGGCGGGGCGCGCGAGCGTCCTGCCCTTTTGTCGTTCCGCAACAGTAAAGGTCGCGTACCATGCCCGCTTTTCGTCTCCTCGCCGCCGGCGCGCTGGTCGCCAGCGGGCTCGCCCTCAACGCCTGTGTCGACGATGGATATGGCGGCGGCGTCGGGGTCGGCTATAACAGCTGGGATCCCTATTATGGCGGGTTCCGCGCCGACCCGTATTGGGGATGGTACGGCGATTATTATTATCCCGGCACCGGTTACTACGTCTATGACCGCGATCACCGCCGCCACCGCTGGAACGACGATCAGCGCGGCCATTGGGGCGGGCGTGGCCAGGCATGGCACGGGCGGCAGATGCGGCCGATGTGGCGCGATTTCCGCGGCAATGGCGCGCCGCAGGGCAATCCGGGCGGCGCGGGCCACGGGCACCAGAGGCACCACGGCCACTGATCCGCACGGGTTGATGGGTGAACGGCGGGCGGTCAGCCGTCCGCCGGGCGCGTCCCGATCAGGCCGATCGAGGTGAAGGTCATTACCGGCACGTCGTGCTGGTTGAACACCGTCATCCGGCTGCGGAAGCTGCCCATTTCGGGCCGGCTGCGCGACGGGGTCTTTTCGAGGATTTCGGTTTCGCAGCGTAGCGTATCGCCGGGATAGACGGGTTTCAGCCAACGTAGCTCGTCGATCCCGGCGGCGCCGAGCCCGGCCTGTTCGTTGGTCTTGAAATTCTCGACGATCATCGACATCACCATCGCGCAGGTGTGCCAGCCGCTGGCCGACAGCCGCCCGAAATGCGTCGCCGCCGCCGCCTCGTCGGACAGGTGGAAGGGTTGCGGATCGTATTGGCCGGCAAAGGCCGTCACCTCGTCGCGCGCCACCTGATACTGGCCGAAGTTAGCCTTTTCGCCGACGACCAGATCCTCGAAATATTGCATCAGCGCAGCGCCTTTCGAAACGGGATATCGCCGCCGTCGAGATCGTGTCCGGCGGGCAGGTGGAGCAGATCGCGCACCAGCGGCGCGATATCGACATTCTCGAACGGCGCCAGTTTACCCAGCGGGGCGATGGCGGGGCCGTTCGCGACGAACAAAGCGGTCATGTCGGGGGCCATGTTGTCGTATCCATGATTGCCGCGATCGCCGTCCGTCTCGGGCGTGGTCGGCGTGGTCAGCCAGCCATCGTCGGCGAGGCAGAAATAGGGCGGGATGCGCGGATTGGCGCCGTAATGGAGCCGCGCCGGAATATCCGCCTTGCGCCAGCAGTGCAGGTGGGGATGCGGGCGCAGCAACGCCTTTTCCAGCCGCGCCTCATGCCCCGGCACGGCGTAGAGCGAGGCGAACGGGCCGGTTTCGAACAACGTATAATCGGCCCGGTCGGCGATGGTGTCGATCGCGATGGTGCGCGCGCGGCTCGTCGCGGCCATGCCGTGATCGGCGACGATGACGAGGTTTGCGGGCTGATCGAGCGTCTTCAGCCCGGCGACGAGCCGGCCGATCACCGTATCGACATGCGCGACCGCGGCGGTAACTTCCGGCGAATCGGGGCCGAATTTATGCCCCGCGCTGTCGACGATGTCGAAATACAGCGTGACGAAGCGCGGGCGCGTTGCCGCCGGACGGCGCAACCAGTCGATCACCCCGTCGACGCGCTGCTCGCTCGGCACCGCGATGTCGAACGGCCACCAATCGTCGGGCCGGATGCCCCCCGTCACGCCCTGCGGAGACTCGCGCGAGGCGGTGCCGCCCCACGCCACGTTCGACCCCGGCCAGAACATCGTCGCGCTGCGGATGCCGGCCTTTTCCGCCGTCACCCATAATGGCTCGGCGGCTCGCCACCAGAACGGATCCTTGCTGTTCTCCATCGTGTAACGCTCGCCCGGGCGCGCCGCGTCCTGCATCGCGTTCGACACGATGCCGGTGCGATCGGGCCGTAGCCCGGTGACGAGCGTCCAGTGGTTGGGAAAGGTCTTGGAGGGGAAGGAGGGGTGCATTCCCGCCGAGATGCCGCCCGCCGCCAGCGCGTTCAGCACGGGCGTGACCCCGCGATCGAGATAATCCGCGCGAAAACCGTCGATCGAGACGAGGATGGTGACGGGCGCCTTGTCCTCCACGCGGGACACGGCCGGCGCGGTGTTGGGCGCATCGATCGCGACCCTTGCCGGGGTCTGCGCGCAGGCGGTGGCGCCCAGCGCAAGCAAGGCGGCGAACAGTGGACGCAGGCGGGCCATCGGCGACTCCATATCGGTGCGCCTCTATTGCCCCAGCACAACCTTCGCGAACAGGGCGAAGCCGACCGGAAAGCGGGCATAAGCCGCGTCGAGCACCGACGACGCCCGTCAGCTATGCAGGAAGTGCATTACGTCGCCGTCGTGGACGACATAGGCCTTGCCCTCCGCGCGCAGCTTCCCCGCCTCGCGCGCGCGCGCTTCGCCGCCCAGCGCGACGAAATCGTCATAGGCGATCGTCTCGGCGCGGATGAAGCCCTTCTCGAAATCGGTATGGATCTCGCCCGCCGCCTCGGGCGCGGTGGCGCCGGTATGGACCGTCCAGGCGCGCGCTTCCTTTGGCCCGACGGTGAAAAAGGTCAGCAGGTGGAGCAATTTGTACCCAGCCGTGATG
>JALYTP010000300.1 GCA_030854225.1 Pseudomonadota bacterium | reverse complement strand
GATGGATGGGAAACCAGCGCGGCAGCAGGATCAGCTCGGGCGGCATCGTCGGCACCGTCGCCCATGGCCCGGCGGCGAACAGGGCCAGCTGGATGCGGGTGAAGACGTTGACCGCCGCCGCGCCGCCGTGCGCGAGGATCGCCCCGCGCGCGCGCGCCATGTGCGGCGCATCGACCGGATCGCCGATCATCTTGAGCGCGTAATAGGCCTTCACGCTGGCGCTGATGTCGAACCCGCCGGCGTGGAACAGGCCCCAGCCGTCATGATCGACGGACTGGATGCGACGCAGATACGCCGCGATCTTCTCTTCGAGCGCGGCATCGACCAGCTCGCCGAGATAATGGCGCAGCAGCACGTATTCGGCGGGAATGGTGCCGTCGGCCTCGAGTTCGAACACCCAATGACCATCGCCTTGCTGCGCGTCGGCGAGCGCTGCGGCGGCGCGGTCGATCGCCTGATCGATGGAAGACAGTGCGTCGAGCGGGGCGTGCATGGGCAGCCCTTAGCCCGCCTGTTTGCCGAGCACCAAACCGGCTGCCGTCTCACCGGAGCGTAGCGCGCCCTCGATCGTCGCGGGAAGGCCGGTCTGCGTCCAGTCGCCGGCGAGGAACAGGTTGCGCCAGCGGGTCGCGGCCGCCGGGCGCTTGGCATTCTGTTGGGGCGTCGCGGCGAAGGTGGCACGTTTCTCCTTGACGATCTGCCAGCGGGGCAGGGGGGCATCGATCTCGAGCGCGGCGCAGATTTCCGCCCAGAACGTACGCGCCAGTTGTTCTCGGTCGGTGTCGATCAGGCGGTCGGCGGCGCTGACCGTGACCGATAGCCGGCCGGGAAAGGCGAACACCCATTCCGCCGTCGCGCCGAACAGGCCGAGCATCGGCGGTGCGCCGGCGGGGGCTGGAAAATCGAAATGCGCGTTGACGATGGCGCGGAATTCGTCGGGTGCGCCAAGTTCTGGCACGAGCGGGGTCGCCACCCAGGGCGGCACCGCGAGCACCACCGCTTCATCGTCGGCAACCGGCTCCGCGACGTTGCCCCAATCGAGACTCGTCACGCGGTCACTGTCGAGCTCGATCCCGCGCAGTCGTCGCCCCAGCGCGACCGTGCTGCCTCGCGCGGCGAGCCAAGCGCAGGCAGGATCGATGAACGCGGCGGCCAGGTCGGGCTCGGCGATCAGCGGTCGCATCGCCGTGCCGCCCTTGGCGACCGTCTCGCGCAAGGTCGCGCCGGCCAGCGCCGCCGACGCCTCCGCCGGCGCGGTGTTGAGCGCGGCGAGCAACACGGGTTCGAGCAACCGATCCCAGACCGGGCCGATCGTCGTGAAATGCTCGTCGACGCGGCCCTTGCGGGCATAGGCCAAACGCAGGATCGGCAGGTAATCGACGATCCAGCTGCCCGGCACCCGGCGGTCGCGCGCGGCGATCCACCACGGCACGCGTCCATCGTTGATTCGGACCGTCCAGCGCGCGCCGTCACGCAGGTCGCAAAAGGCGAAATCGGCGTGGTCCGGGCCAGATAGCGGTGTGATCGCACCGATCGCCGCACGAAACCGCGCCACCGCCTCGTTGCCCGACAGCACGAGATGATTGCCGTTGTCGATCACCTGCCCGAGTTGCGGATCGTGGTACGATCGGCACCGTCCACCCGCCTGCGCGGCGGAGTCCGCGATCGTCACGTCGAGCCCGGCTTGTCGCAGCGCGACGGCGGCGGAGAGGCCGGCGAGGCCTGCGCCGGCAATGGTCACTCTGGTGAAACTCAATTACAGCGTCCGCATACTTTCTGTTCCCCGGCGAAGGCCGGGACCCAAGCCGATCGCAACTGGGCCCCGGCCTTCGCCGGGGTACAGTCGAGCGCCGGTTCCGTTATAGCGAAATTCACCGCGTCACCATCAACCGCGCGACCATCCACAAGAGCGCGGCCTTCGACACTTTCACCCGGTGGCGCGGCGGTTTCCAGCCGATCTTTTCGGTGCGTGCCAGCACCTTGGCATAGGCCGCCTCCATCAGGCGCGGCGCGATCAGGTGGCCGCGCGGGCGCGTCCGGAGGACCTTGCGCGCGCCGGCATAATGCTCATGCGCGGTCGCCGCGACCGCACGGCACGCCGCGTCGATGCGCGGATCGTTGACGACCTCGACCGGCGTCGTGAAGGGTATTCCGGCAGCCGTGATCGCCTCGGCCGGCAGGTAGACGCGGCCGATCACGGCATCCTCGTCCACGTCGCGCAGGATATTGGTCAGCTGCAACGCGCGACCGAGATGGTGAGCGAGGTCGATACCCGGCGCTTCGTCCATCCCGAACACGCGCACCGACAGCCGCCCCACCGCCGACGCCACCCGGTCGCAATAAAGGTCGAGCTCGGCCATTGGCGGCCAGCGGATATCGCGATCGACATCCATCGCCATGCCGTCGATCACCGCCTCGAAATCGTCGCGCCTCAGCCCGAAACGCCGTACCGCCTCGGCAACCAGCACCGCTTGTCCGGGGTCGCCACCGGCATAAAGCGAATCGAGATCGCGCCGCCACGCGTCGAGTGCCGCCGCGCGTGCCGGCGGCTCGCCCACCTCATCGTCGGCGATGTCATCGACCAGTCGGCAAAAGCCGTAGATCGCATACATCGCCTCGCGCTCCGCCTTGGGCAGCACGCGCATCCCGGCATAGAAGCTGCTGCCCGATACCTGCTGTCGCAGCGCGGCGGGGGTCGTGTCAGGGTTCATGCCGCGCGCCGGAAGAAATTGCCGATCGCGGCGCCCACGGCGAGCAAGGTCGCCTCGCTCCTCCCGTGATG
>JALYTP010000299.1 GCA_030854225.1 Pseudomonadota bacterium | reverse complement strand
CCATAGACCATCGCCTGGACGATCTCGGGCTGGAGCGTCAGCATCCCCTCGACCTTTTGCGGCGCGACGTTGTCGCCCTTGTCGTTGACGATGATGTCCTTCTTGCGGTCGGTGATCTTGATCCGGCCCTGCGCGTCGATCAGCCCGATATCGCCGGTGTGGAGCCAGCCGTCCTTCAGCACGCGGTCTGTCTCGGCCTGGTTGTTCCAGTAACCGTGCATGACGAGCTCGCCGCGCACCAGGATCTCGCCGTCGCCCGCGATGCGGACCTCGGTATTCACCAGCGGGGGCCCGACCGTGTCCATGCGCAAGCCAACCGAGGGGCGGTTGCACGAGATGACCGGGGCGGCCTCGGTCTGGCCATATCCTTGCAGGAAGGTGAGGCCGAGCGACTGGAAGAAGATGCCGACCTCGGGCGTCAATGGCGCACCGCCCGAGACCATCGCCTTGATCCGACCGCCGAACCGCTTGGCGATCTTGGGCTTGAGCGTGGCGGCGAGGAACAGCTCCATCGGCTTGTCGAGCAAGGTCGACTTGCCCTCGTACGCGCGGGTGCCGATGCTCTGCGAGCGGGCGAGCAGATAGTTGGAGAGCCGCCCCTGCTTCTCGACCGCCTTGGTGATGCGCGTGCGCAGCACCTCGAACAGGCGGGGGACGACGACCATGATCGTCGGGCGCACCTCCTCGATGTTCGAGGCGAGCTTGTCCAACCCTTCGGCGTAATAGATCTGCGCGCCCAGCCCGATCGGGAAATGCTGCCCGCCGGTATGTTCGTAGGCGTGGCTCAAGGGCAGGAAGGACAGGAACACCTCGTCCGCCCAGCCGAAATCCTCCGAGATAACGGTGCAGCAGCCGTTGACGTTGTGCAGGATCGCGCCGTGGTGCTGCATCACCCCGCGCGGTGCGCCGCCGGTGCCGCTGGTATAGATGATGCACGCGGTGTCGTCGCGCGTCGCGGTGGCGGAGACGCTTGCCGGATCGGCCGGATGATCCGCGATCAGCCCGTGCCAGCTATACACGATGAGCTCGCCCGGCTGGGTGATGCGGATATCCTCGATGCCGATGATCGTCGTCGCGTTCGACGCGCGGATCGCGGCGGGGAGCAGTGTGCGCGCCAGTTTCGCGGTCGAGACGATCACCGCCTTGGCCCCCGAATTCTCGATGATGTGGGTGTGGTCTCGCTCGGTATTGGTGATGTAGGTCGGCACCGTGATGCAACCCGCGGCCATGATCGCGAGATCGCTGATGCACCATTCGGGGCGGTTTTCCGCCACCAGCATCACGCGGTCGCCCTGGCCCAGCCCGATCGCGTTCAGGCCCGCCGCGAGACTCGCGACCTGGCGCGCGGTGTCGGCCCAGCTGATCGACACCCAGGCATCACCCTGCTTGTGCCACAGGAACGGCGCGTCGCCCTTCTCGCCGGCGCGCGCGAAGAACATCGCGACGAGGTTGGGGAAGTGTTCAAGCGTTCGCATCGTCTCTCCCGGTGGCGTGGCGCTCTGCGGCGCATTTGCCTTGGTCTGGTCGTTCTGGCTCCCCGGCCATCGGGGTATGGTCATTCGGGCGGGCGGTCGGCCTGCCCGGAAAAGGGTGGTGGTACGAAGCGGTGGCCCGCCGTGTCGATCGCGACGCCCTCACTGCGCGGATCGGCCGCGCCGACCCAATGCCCGTTCTTGCCGCCGCCGACCCATTCGATCGCATTGGCCTTCAACCCCAGCGGGACGAGCGTGATCCGCTCCCCCAGCGCCTTGAGCGCCGGGATCATCGCGTCGAGCTGCGTACCCGCTTCGGCATAGGCGGTCGGCCCGGGCGCGTAGATCAGCCCCAGGCCGATCGCGTCCTGCGCGCTCAAATGCCAGTCGACCACGCCCATGATCGCCTTGGCGACCTGCGCGATGATCGTCGAGCCGCCCGCCGCGCCCACCGCGAGGCGCACCTTGCCGTCGGGGCCGTAGACGATGGTCGGCGCCATCGAGCTGCGCGGGCGCTTGCCGCCTTCCACCCGGTTGGCGACGAGATAGCCGTTCCCCCTGGCATCATCGGCCACGGGCACGATGTCGAAATCGGTGAGCTGGTTGTTGAGGATCGTCCCGTCGATCGACAGGCCGGAACCGAACACATCCTCCACCGTGGTCGTCACCTCGACCACGTCGCCGCGCGCATCGGCCACGGCGAGGTCCGACGTCCCCGCCACCTCGTGCGCCGGCACGCGCTGGCGCGGCGGGGCGCCGGCGGGGGTGCCTGGCATGACCTTGTCGAGCGAGCGATCGGGCGAGATCAGCGCCGAGCGCGCGGCGAGATAGGAGGGATCGAGCAGGCCCTTGACGGGCACGCTCACGAAGTCCGGGTCGCCGATATACAGATTGCGGTCGGCATAAGCGAGGCGAGAGGATTCGGCGAACAAATGCCAGGCGACGGGCGAATCCTTGCCCAGCGTCGTCATGTCGAACCGCTCGAGCTGCTTGAGGATCATCAGCACGGTCAGCCCGCCCGACGATGGCGGCCCCATGCTGCACACGCGGTAACCGCGATACGGCGCGCACACCGGATCGCGCGGCTTGGCGCGATAGGCGGCGACGTCGCGCAGCGTCATCTTGGAGGGGTTGCGCGCGGCGGTATTGACCGTCGTCACCAGTTTCTGCGCCTCGGCCCCGGTGTAGAAGGCGTCGGGGCCTTGCGCCGCGATCCGCGCCAGCAACGCGGCCTGCGCCGGGTTGGTCAGCCGCGAACCGGCGACGGGCGGTGCGCCGCCGGGGCCGGTGTAGAGCGCGCGCGTCTCGGG
>JALYTP010000034.1 GCA_030854225.1 Pseudomonadota bacterium | reverse complement strand
GCTCTGGCGAGCCAATCCGGGGCACACGACGGTGATTTTGTCTACGACTATGTCGGTCCAGGCACGACGGAAAATGGCGAAACTTATGACTTTGGGTTGAACTACAGGCAGTGCGGTTTCTGCAAGTTGCTGGGCGCGAATGGTGACGACCAATTGTTGCCGGCGATCTGCGCGATGGACGAAAAAGTGTACGCCCTGCGCGGGATAGAGTTGTTTCGCACGACCACGATTGCGGCCGGAGATTCGCACTGTAATTTCCGGTTTCGCGCGGCGACAGAAAAATCCGATGGCTAACGGACCCGAAGCAGAGTCACTGTTGATCGAGCGGCCGCTGCCCGCGATCAAGAAGCGACATATCGTTGGCGCGACTGTCGGCAACGCTTTGGAATTTTATGACTTCCTGATTTATTCCTTGTTCGCGGTCCAGATCGGGCACTCCTTGTTCGACGCGCAAACCGAATATGGCAGCTTGATGCTATCACTTGCGACATTCGGGGTCGGGTTTTTCACCCGTCCGCTCGGTGCGCTGGTTTTCGGGCATTACGCCGATCGCATCGGTCGTCGTCCCGTGATGATGCTGTGCTTTCTTTTAAGCGGCTTTTCGACGTTGGGCATGGCGTCGATCCCGGCCCATGCGAAGATCGGGATCGCGGCTCCCATTCTGGCGGTGCTGGCGCGGATGGTGCAAGGATTCTCGGTGGGCGGCGAGGCGGGCACCAACACAGCTTTCCTGCTGGAAATCGCGCCTCCGCATAGGCGGGGCATCTTCGTCTCGTTCGGTGCCGCGAGCCAGGTGGCTGCCTTGATGGTCGGCGGGTTGGTGGGCGCTACCCTGACCTATTTCCTGTCTTCGCAAGGCCTTGTGGACTATGGTTGGCGGATCGCCTTTCTGATCGGCGCCGCGATCCTGCCCTTTGGATTATGGCTGCGCGGCAGCTTACCCGAAACGCTCCACGCCAAGGAAACCGAGACGGTCCCGGATGGCCAATCCCGGCGGCACGTCTGGCTCGCCCATCGCAGAATCATCCTGCTGGGCCTAATCATCGTTTCCTGCGGGACGATCCAGAGCTATATCTTCACCTACATCGTCACCTACTCCCAAACGACCCTGGGTATGCAGGCTCGCTCGGGGTTCGTGGCGCAATTGACCGGCAATGTCTTCGCGATCGCGGCAATTTTGCTGGGCGGGTGGCTGTCCGACCGGATCGGCCGGCGACCGGTAAATCTCGCCGGGCAAATCCTCTTTTTATGCGCGATTTACCCGATGTTTGCTTGGGTCGCTGCGACCCGTTCCGAAACGGCGTTGGTCCTCGGCATGACCTTGATGACCTTTGCGGGAAGCTTGCGGCAGGGTTCTTTCTACACAACACTCTCTGAAAGTTTTGCCAAAAGCATTCGCGGAAGCGGTTTTGGCATTGTGTATTCGTCTGCCATCGCTCTGTTCGGCGGCACCACCCAGCTAGTCGTCACTTGGCTGATCCATGTCACCGGCAGTCCCCTCGCGCCGGCCTGGTATCTCACGATCGCGGCCGCCATTGGGTTGGGCGCGATCCTGTTCATCCCGGAAAGCGCCCCGGGTCGAGGCGGCCGACCGGCAAATGATACGGCATGATCCATCGCATTGGTTCGAAGAATTCATCAAGGAGGATGTCGATGGGTGAAACCGAGCAGCGGCTCGCGGAGCTAGGGATCGAATTGCCCACACCGCCAACGCCTGCAGCCAACTATATTCCCACGATGCGCGTCGGCAATCTCGTGTTCGTCGCAGGGCAGGTGTGTTTCGGAGCGGATGGACATATCGGCGAGCCGCGCGTCAATGTCCTTGCGCTCAATCTCGCGCTCGACCGGATGACCGTGTAGCCGTAATAGCGCCGCCATGGCCGCTGCCAAAGTTCTGGTCGTCGAGGACGACGCGCATATCCGCCGCCTGCTCCGCGTCGCGCTGGAGCGGTCGGGTTATGCCGTGGCCGAGGCGGCGACCGCGCGTGAAGGCCTGTCGTTGGTCGATATCGACAAGCCCGAGGCGGTGCTGCTCGACCTTGGCCTGCCCGACCGCGACGGGCTTGAACTGATCCAGTTGATCAAGGCGCGGTCACCGGCGACGGTGCTGGTCGTGTCGGCGCGAGACAGCACGACCGAAAAGGTCGCCGCGCTCGATCTCGGTGCCGACGATTACCTGACCAAGCCATTTGACACCGAAGAATTGCTCGCGCGCCTGCGCACCGCGTTTCGTCATCGTCTGTCCAGCGAAGCCGAACGCGCGATTGTCGTTGCGGGCGACGTTGAAGTCGATCTCGAACACCGCCGCGTCCGCCGCGCGGGCGAGGACGTCCATCTGCCGCCGAAAGAATATGACGTGCTGGCCGAACTCGCCAAGCGCCCCGACCGCGTGATCGGCCACGCGCAGTTGCTGCGCACCGTCTGGGGGCCGGCGCAGGAGGCACACGTCGATTATCTTCGCATCGTCTCCGCGGTCTGCGCCAAAAGCTCGAATCCGACCCGGCACGCCCCAGGTTACTCATCAACGAGCCCGGCATCGGCTATCGATTGGCGACGGGCGGAGTTTGATATCTACAACGGCCGGGAAGCGCGTGCCGCGTCGAACGATTGGTCATTCCGGGGAGCCATTGGCAATGCGCATTTGACGCAATTCTGGGTCCCCACTGCCGCTAGAATACAGATTGAGACGCAACATCGCTGGCATACTCCGACTTCGGTTTTTCCCCCAAGCATAATGGGGGTTGTTCGGCGTAACATTACATCATATCACGCGCTCCGGTGCCGTACGGAGGTGCCGAGGAGCTCGCCGCCAAATCATGACCGCGTCCAACCTTCGAGGCGATGCCCTCGCTGGGTGCGAGCGACTATACGCTCGATCGGTCGTTGGTCGAAAAGCAGCCGGGCGGCCTCGATCGCAGCCTTGTCCAGATGTTGATTCAGGCACCGGGCGTCACACTCGACAGCTACGGCGCGATCCATGTCCGCAACGAACACGCCAATCTCCAATACCGGTTGAACGGCATCATCGTGCCGGAAAGCATCTCCGGGTTCGGATCGACCTTCGATCCGCACATTGCGGACTCGATCGATCTGCTGACCGGCACTTTGCCAGCGCAATATGGGTATCGCACCTCCGGCGTCATCAACTTGCGGACGCGCAGCGGCGCATTCGAGAATGGTGGCGACATCGGAATCTATGGGGGCAGTCGCGGCACTCTCGAACCCAGCGCCAGCCTCCACGGCTCGAGTGGCGGGCTGAATTATTTCGTTTCCGGCAGCTACATCGAAAACGATCTGGGCGTCGAGAACCCGATTGCCTCCCCCAACGCCATCCACGATCATACCCGCCAATATCGGGCGTTCGGCTACGTCTCGGACATTCTCTCCGACTCCAGCCGCATCACCGCCTTTGGCGGCACATCGATCGGCTACTTCCAGATTCCGAACAATCCGGGTCAGGATTCATTGTATACCCTGAACGGCCAGGCGACCTTTGATTCCGCAAAGCTCGACCAGAATCAGCGCGAGATCACGCATTACGGCGTGCTCGCCTACCAATATGCCGGCGGGGATTTCAATCTCCAGGTAGCGCCCTTCGTCCGCTATTCCCAGACGCGATTCACGCCCGACCCGAGCGGGGGCGACCTCATCCTCGCTGGCGTTGCGGACACTTCTCGCCTGTCGAGCTTGACCGTCGGGGTGCAGGCCGACGGCAGTTACAAGCTCTCCGACAGCCACACGCTGCGCTTTGGGTTGTTCTTCCAGAACGAGCGCACCCGTTCGGCCGTGACGTCGCGCGTCTTCACGGTCGACAATGACGGCAAGCAGACGTCGGATGTGCCGCTGTCCATTTCCGATACTGGCGGAAAGAATGGCCAACTCTACGGCGTCTACCTCCAGGACGAATGGTCGCTGACGCCCACGGTCACGCTCAACTACGGCGTCCGCTTCGATGCGGTGCGCGCCTTTACGCGCGAGCAGCAGGTGAGTCCGCGCGTGAACATGGTTTGGAAGCCCGGTGGCGGCACGACGTTCCATCTCGGCTACGCGCGAAATTTCACGCCGCCGCCGCAGGAGCTGATCGCCGCCCCAACGCTCGCCTTGTTCAACGGCACGACCAAGGGGACCGAGATCACCACCGCCGATCCGGTGCGCGCGGAGCGCGAACATTATTTCGACGGCGGAGTGCAGCAGGAGATCGCCAAGGGTTTCAAGGTCGGCGTAGACGCTTATTACAAGCGCAAGCACAATCTGCTCGACGAGGGTCAGTTCGGCCCCTCGCTGGTGCTCTCCCCGTTCAACTACGCGAAGGGCTATGCCTGGGGTGTTGAACTGACCGCCAATTATACGCGCGGACCGCTCGATTTCTATGCCAATGTCGCTCGTGGGCAGGAGAAGGGCACGAACATCGTCTCCAGCCAGTATTTTTTCGCGCAGGACGAGATCGATTATATCTCGAACCATTATATCTTCACAGACCATTCCCAGCGTTGGACCGCTTCGGGCGGGGGCAGCGTGTCGATCCGTGATGGGATCGGCAAACTCACCCCGTCAGTCGATTTTCTCTATGGCGACGGGCTGCGCGCGGATGATCCGGCAGGGATCATTCCCAACGGCGGCAAGCTGCCATCCTATTTTACCGCCAATCTGGGGCTCACCCAGAATATCGACGGCGCAGGCATCATGAAGGGCCTTTCGATCAGCTTCAACGTCACGAACGTCGCCGACAAGGTCTATTTGTTGCGGGATGGTTCGGGCGTTGGTGTCGGAGCGCCGCAATACGGCGCACGGCGCGGCTTCTTCGCGGGGCTTCGCAAGAGCTTCTGATGGATCGGGCCGGCGCTGACGCCCGCCGCTGTCAACGCCGGTCGGATTCCAGGCCAGGGTGGGCGCATCTCCAGGATGGGCGAGCGCACCCATGCAAGCAATTTAACAGTCCCTGAGCCTAGGCGCAGCATGCCGCACGACGCTGGGAATGGCGACGGGCCGACCACCCGTCGGCGTGATGCCTTCGTTGCCGAACGCCGCCTTCGGACAGGATGGCATGCCTTTGATGCCGGTCGCTTGCGAACAGGTCTTTCGCACCCTAACCTTGGATCATTGCAATCGAAGGAACTCACGTTGCCGGTCAAGCTATTGGTCCTCGCCTGCCTGTGCTCCACGCTTGCCGTCCCGGCCTTGGCGCAGGCGTTGCCGCCGCCTGCCGTGCAGCCGGGTGATGGCGCCGAGGACACCAAGCTGAAGCAGCTTTTCTACGATAGCGACGAAGCGAGCCTGAAGCGCAATCCGATCGAGGGTATCTTCCGCGGCGACCTGCGTTATGCCGACCGGCTCGGCGATTTTCTGACCGATGAATATGTCGCCGCCCAACGTGCTGCGATCGTGCGGGATATTGCCGCGCTCAAGGGGATTGATCGTGCCAAGCTGACCGCGGTCGACCAAATCGCGTACGACGTGTTCAAGAACCGCAACGAGACCGATCTCGCCGGGTACGCGCCCGCGATCCTGAACATCGAACGCGATTTGCCGATCGATCATTTCCAGGGGTTCCAGACCTTCTATCCCGATTTCGCCTCGGGGAAAGGCGCGGCGCCGTTCAAGACGCTGGTCGATTACGAAAACAATTTGAAGCGTAACGCGCAATATGCGGTGATCCTTGATCGCGCGATCGGACGGTTCCGCCAGGGGATGAAGGACAAGATCGTCCAGCCCAAGCTCGTTGTCACCAACATGATCGAGGAATTCGACAATCTGATCGCGCAGGGCATCGAGGGATCGACCTTTTACGGCCCGGTCAAGATTTTCCCCGCCGGGATTTCTCCTGCGGATCAGGCGCGGCTGAAGGCGGCTTATGCCGCGCAGATCCGCAACGTGATCGTGCCCGCCGAACAGCGGATGCGTGATTTCCTCGCCCGCGAATATCTCCCCGTCGCGCGGACGACGGTGGGGCTGTCCGCGCTGCCCGGCGGCGATGCCTATTACGCTTACCTCATCCAGCAGCGCACGACCCTGCCGATGACCGCTGAGCAGGTCCACAGGCTCGGCCTGTCGGAGGTTGCGCGCATCCTCAAGGCGATGGACATCCAGAAACAGGCAGTCGGCTTCAAGGGCACGCTGGCCGAGTTCTTTACCTTCCTGCGCACCGACAAACGCTTCCAGCCGTCCTCGGTCGCGCAGCTACGTGATGGTTATCAAGCGATCGAGAAGCGTATCTACCAGCGCATCCCCGAACAATTCTCGCTGACGCCAAAGACCTCGCTCGAGATCCGCCCCGTCCCTGCGTTCAAGGAAAAGACCGCGGCGGGCGGATCGTATGAAGGCGGCACCCCCGATGGATCGCGGCCAGGCGTGTTCTTCTACAACAGTTACGACCTGCCCTCGCGCTACATGTGGGAGATGGAGACGCTGTTCCTGCATGAGGGCGTGCCCGGGCATCATTTCCAGATCAGCCTGGCGCAGGAGAATACCGCGCTTCCCGCGTTCATGCGCTTCGGCGGCAACACAACCTATGTCGAGGGCTGGGCGCTCTATGCGGAGAGCCTGTGGCGGCAGCTGGGTATGGAGACCGACCCATATCAGCGGATGGGTGGCCTCAGCGACGAGATGCTGCGCGCGATGCGACTGGTCGTCGATAGCGGTATCCATGCCAAGGGTTGGACCCGCGACCAGGCGATCGATTACATGCTCGCCAATTCGCCGATGGCGCGGACCGATGCGACGGCGGAAGTCGAACGCTATATTGCGATTCCCGGTCAAGCGCTGGCGTACAAGATCGGCCAGCTGACGATCGCGCGGACCAAGGCGAAGGCGGAGGCAGCGCTCGGCGCCAAGTTCGATCCGCGCGATTTCCACGCACAGGTGCTTGATACCGGGTCGCTGCCGATGCCCGTGCTCGAACGCAAGATCGACGCCTGGATCGCTGCGGGCGGTGGCGCCGCGAAGAAATGACGCGTGTCGCCGCGCTTGCCGCGGCCAGCCTGATCGCCGCTCCGATCGTAGCGCAGGCCGACAGGAGAGCGGACGAAGATCTGACGGGACACCGCCGAGACGCGCGTGCGTCACGTGCGTATGGAATGATCGTTTCTAACCAGTGTGAATTGGTCGACAATTGAGTCGAGTTCGGACGCGCGCGATTGGGTCAATATTATGGCGCCATTCAAATCCCCGACCAGCACATTATTGTCGCTTGTAATGGCATCAATTTGTTCGGCTGCGACATTGATCGACGTGATCGAACAAACCTGCGCACGGCCTACCGCAACGATTGCCTCCAGAAGCACGCTGTTATCGCTCACCGCGACTAATATGTTGGATAATTTGTCAGCGACGTCGGCGACGAGCGTGCTACCGGACTCGATGGCATTCGTCGTCTCTTCAATGAGCGCCTTTACGTCGCCCGACGCTTTCGATGCATGCTGGGCCAGCGTACGGACCTCAACAGCCACCACCGCGAAGCCAAGCCCCGCCCGCCCCGCCCGCGCCGCTTCAATCGATGCGTTAACAGCGATGAGCGCCGTCCGCTCGGCAATATCGTCGATCAGCGTGATAATCCGTGAGATCGTTGCTGCGGAATGCGTCATCTGAGACATCGCGTCGGCCGCTTGCACGACGATCTCGCCGCCGGCCTGGGCCGAATGGCCGACCTCCTGCGTACGCCGGCTCGCCGCCTCGGCGCTGCCGGCGTTGTCCGCGACGGTCTGGGAGAGTTGCCGAATGGCCAGCGACGTAGTTTGAACCGCAATAGCCTGATCTCGCGTTCGGTTGGATAGATCCGCGGCGCCCTCTACGAGGTATGTGGTAGCCACCTTCAACTGGTGCGAGGTACAGTGAAGCTGACTGACGACGCTGTGAAACCGATCGGCTACGGCGTTCGTATCCGCTTTCAGCTTGGCGAAGGCACCCTGATAATGACCGTCGATCCTGAGCGTCAGGTCGGTCCGCGCAAGTGCCGACAATACTTTTCCTGTTTCGGCCAGGCCCCGATGAGTGGTTTCGACCAGCTTGTTGACCGAGCGGGCAAGAGCGTTGAGCTCCACATCAGAGAAGCGATCCGGAACACGTTTGCTGAAATCACCTGCAACCGCGGCATCAACGACCGTGCCGAAGGCCCGGTGTAGCTCGTTCAGCATCCACGACCGCTCGAGCGCCTGTTGCGCAAGATGTTCGGCCTCTGATTTGGTGAGTTGCAAGATCAAGATACCATTGTCGCGGAACACTTCCACTGCCCTGGCCATGGCGCCGATCTCATCTCCTCTATCGCTATCGCTAATCGTGGTATCCAGCCGACCATCGGCGACGCCTTGCATCGCTGCGGTCATCCGGCGCAGCGGCACCAGCACAAGTTTCGCCAAAAGGGCCCAAATAACGAACAGCGCCAAGATCGTGATCAGCGCGATCGAGATGGCGGCGTTGCGATATTCCGCCTTGAATTTGGCGTAAATCGTCGCCTCGTTGACCGAAACAGCGACATACCAATCGGCGTTCGGAAGATTGGCGATGTGATTGAACGTTACGAATTGCCGGACCCCATGCCGGGTAACGCTGCTCAGACCTTGCGAAACGGTGGGAGGCCGGTTGTCGAAGACCGATTTCAGCGATTTCCCTACCAGCGCCGGGTCGCGATCCACCAATATGGTGCCCCTTCGATCGACGAGAAAGGCGCTTCGCGATCCGTCGACGTTAAAACGGTCGAGCATATCCGCCAGCGCTCTTATTTCGAAATCGGCAGCCGCCACGCCGATCAATCGGCCGCGGCGAAAGACCGGGGTCGCCAGGGTGACCAGCAGGCTATCGTACGTGGCATCGCGGTACGGCACGGTCAAAATAGTCCCCCGATGCTCTGCGGCGCTTGAATACCAGGGCCGAAGACGCGGATCGTAGCCCCGTGGCAGTGGAAACCGGTCAGGATAGTTGAAGAATTCTCGCTGCGCGTCGCCGTAATAGGAGATCAGGGAATTATCATTGAGCGCAGGGCGCTGTAACAGGCTGCGGATCGGGATTCCGGGGGGCCTAACCGCGATCGACTGACCGACCATCTCCACCAACAGCCGGCGCCCTTCGAACCACGTGTCGATGCTTTTGGACAATCCGATTGCCCCGTTCCGCAGGTCGGAGTGGATTGAGCGCTGGGCCTCCGCGCTGCTGCGCTGGTAAGCACCCGCAATCGCGAGGGCGAATAACGCGATCGCTACTCCCGCGGTGGAGAGAATCAGGCGTGCCGCGATGCTTGAACGGATTTTTGCCATCCAGCCAGCATCGCCAGTGTTCACCGCTCACTCCAGACTGCGTTAAGCTGTCATGACTGCGCAATGCTTACCATCCCGTTAAGTATATATCTCTTCCTTATTCAGTGTGTTGTCTTTCATGCGGTACGCAGCGTTGCATGCTAGTCGTGTGTGGTCCTGTATGGTCGCCGATCAGGTCATTGAGCTTGCCGGTGCGCAGGACGTCTGATCCGCACGGCGACTTGGCCTTGGGCAGATAACTGTCGAAGGCGCCACCGGCGAGCCGATCAACCCACTTT
>JALYTP010000298.1 GCA_030854225.1 Pseudomonadota bacterium | reverse complement strand
GGTTGAAGGTTGCCGGCAACACCGCGCGCCTGGCGCCGGGCGAAACGCGCAGCCCGGCCTTCGTGGCCGATTACAGTCACGAGCAACTGGCGGTCGGCGCGAACAAGCTCGGCGCGGGGGTGCGCTCGTTCGAGACCCGCTGACGTCCCTCTAATTCACCGGCACGGATCGCCGTTATTCGCGAGATCGCGGCATTGGCCGTCTACCTTGGGCATGGCGAACCCGATTGTGTGCGCGAGCGTGGGGACGATGTCGACCGTCTCGACCGATCCGTCATGGTCGAACCCGGCCATGCCCTTGCGCCAGAACACGATCGGCACGCGGCGATCGTAATTCCACGGGCTGCCGTGGGTGGCGACATAGCCGCGCAACGCATCAGGGATCGCCGTCACGCGCGGCTTGAGGAACACCAGCAGGTCGCCCGAATGGAGCGGGTTGTACGATGCGCGGGCCTTTTCGATCAGCGTCCAGGTCGCCGGATCGCCTTTCGGCTCGGTCGCGCCGGCGATTTGCGTGCCGGTGAACACGGCGGCAACCTGCGGCTTGGCCTCGTAGGCGATGACGGCGGCGGCGAGCACCGTCTTGCGCTGCGCCGCATTCAACCCCGGATCGAGCCAGATATCGCCGTTGGGAATGTCGCCGCGCAATGTCGGCCCGGCGATGCCGAGCTTGGCGGCGACCGCCTTGCCCATGATCGCCGGGGCCAGCGATATGTCGACACGCTGCGCCTGGGGGATGCCGCCCACGCGCTCTCGCTCGGGCAGGTCGTTGCCGCCGTGATCGGCGGTGAGCACGACCTCGTAATCGACCCCCGTCGCATCGAGCACATCGAAGAAGCGCCCGAGCGTGGTGTCGAGCTGATCGAGCTGGATGCACATCTCCGCGCCCTCGGTGCCATAGGTGTGGCCGATATAATCGGTCGCCGAGGCGCCGATATCGATGATGTCCGTCGCCGGGCCGTGCCCGAGCTTCATGTCCTGGATGAGCCCCGCGGCGAGCGCGAAGGTCGCGGCGTCGAACGCGGGAGAGGCGCGGTACGCCTTGCCGTCGCCAGCGGTGCGGACATAGTGACCCGCGCCGACCGTCTTGCCCTCGCCCAAATCGACCGGCGCATCGTGGCCCGCGCACCAGAGCGGCACCTCTAGCGCGTCCTGCGGCTGCGCGATCAGCGCGGCGGTCGCGGCATTGGCGCGCGCGACGACGGGCGGCACGGCGCGCCCGGCATAGGAGACATAGGCCTTGCCGTCCCACCACCATAATTCGTCGACACGGTGGCCGCCCATCATCACCGCCGCGCGGTCCTTGCCCGCGACCGAGACGACGCGCGTCGCCGTGTTCGCCGCCTTCATCCGTTCGCCCAGCGTCGGCACCAGCAGATGCTTGTCCGAGACCACATAGCTGCCGTCATGCGTGGTGCCGGGCACGCTCTCGTCCTCGGCGCAATAGACCGTCTTGTCGGCGCGCGGCGCCTTGGCGTCGAACCAGTTGTTGGCGATGATGCCGGTATGTTCGGGCCGGAAACCGGTCAGGATCGTCGAATGGCCGGGGCACGTCTCGGTCGCGGCGTGGCTTTGATAGCCGTTGTGGAACACCGCCCCCGTCAGCAGCCGCGCGAAGCCGCCGTGCGCATGGGGGCGGTATTCGTCGAACAGATCGGCGGAAAACTGATCGACCGAGATCGCGACGATCAGCTTCGGCGGGGCCGGTTCGTCCTTCGCGTGGAGCGGCAGGGCAATCAGGGCGGCGAGCGCGGCGGCAGCGAGCGGAGTACAAAATTTCATCGGCATATCCTGGCACGGTGGTAGGCGGGGCCCGGTGCGGCTATGCGCGGGCCGGAATGGCGGAGCAAGGGCTGGCGATGCGCGCATTAGGTTACCTGTTGATGACGCTGACCGCGTTGCTGCTGGCGCCAGCGGCGAGCGCCCAGATGCCGGGCGGGCTGGGCGCGACGCATCACCTGACGATCGCGCTGGTGGCGGAGACCGGCCAACCTGCGGCGGGCGGCACGGTGACGCTGGCGCTAGACACGCGGCCCGAACCAGGCTGGCACGGCTATTGGCAGAACCCCGGCGATGCAGGCTTCCCGGCGAAGCTCGACTGGACGCTGCCGAAGGGCGTGACCGCGAGCGCGCCGGCCTATCCTATGCCCGGCACACTGCTCGTCGCGGGACTGATGAATTACGTCTACGAAGCGCCCTACGCGCCGCTGGTGACCGTGACGCTGCCCGCCGGATTGGCGCCCGGCACGGCGCTGCCGATTCGGCTCAAGGCATCGTATCTGGTGTGCTCGGCCAGTGTGTGCGTTCCCGAAAGCGCCGATCTGGCGGCCGATCTGGTGGTGGGGAACGGCGCGATCGATCCGGCAATGCGCGCGCGGTTCGACGCGTGGCGCCGCGCGATCCCGCGCCTGATCGGATCGCCCGCGACATATCAGCGCGCGGGCGGCACGCTGCGAATTGGCGTGGCGTACCCCGCCACCGCGCCGCTGGCCGACGGTTATTTCTTTGCGTCGACTGGCGGGATAATCGATTATGCCGCGCCGCAATCGGTGGTGCGCGACGGTGACCGGGTGGTGATCGAGACCAAGGTATCGAGCGCTTCGGGCGGGTCGGCTGGTGGGGTCACTGGCCCGATTGCCGGCATCTTGCGCGTCGGGCCGGGGCAGGGGCTTGCCGTCACCGCGACGCCGGGCATTGTCGCGCCTGCGCAAGGAAGCACGAGCGGCGAAAGCGGCGTCGCGCTGGCGGCGCTGATCGCGTTCGGTGGCGCGTTGCTCGGCGGGTTGATG
>JALYTP010000297.1 GCA_030854225.1 Pseudomonadota bacterium | reverse complement strand
CCCCCACCGCCATGTCTGGCGTGTTGCGTCATCCCCCGCCCAAAACAGTGATCGCTGACGGCGACGGTTACCGGAGAGCGGATCGAAGCGGCATTTCCAGCGTGGTGCTTGCCGCGGGCGGCGGTTACGATACAGAACCACGCGATGAGCGCGCCGGCCGAGATCGTCCCTGATACCGAGCACCGTGGGCTGGTTGGCGCCTTGTCGCCACGGCTCCGCGCCTTTGCCCTGCTGGCGCGGTTCGACCGGCCGATCGGGTGGTGGCTGCTGTTCTGGCCTGGTGCGTGGGGTGTCGCGCTGGCGGGCGGGGCGGTGATGCGGTGGGGTTTGATCGTGTCATTGCTGATCGGCAGCATCGCCATGCGCGGCGCGGGCTGCGTCTATAACGACATCGTCGACCGCGATCTCGACCGGCAGGTGGCGCGCACCACCGCACGACCGTTGGCGAGCGGGGTTGTGTCGTTGCGGGCGGCCTGGGCTTGGCTGGTGGTGTTGTGCCTGATCGGGCTCGGCGTACTTCTCCAGTTGCGGCCGTATGCGAAGATCATCGCCTTACTCAGTCTCGCGCCGGTCGCCGCCTATCCCTTCATGAAGCGGATCACGTGGTGGCCCCAGGCGTGGCTCGGCATCGTTTTTTCGTGGGGCGCGCTGGTCGGCTGGTCGGATATCGCCGGTCGCATCGAGGCGGCCGGGCTCCTGTTATACGCCGGCAGCATCGCATGGGTGATCGGATACGATACGATCTACGCCTTGCAGGACCGTGAGGACGATGCGTTGATCGGCGTGCGGTCGTCCGCGCTGCGGTTGGGGCGCAGGGTTCGGCCCGGTGTCGCGGGGTTCTACACGCTCGCATTGGCCCTGTGGGGCGCCGCGATCTGGCGGGTGCGGCCCGATCCGCTCGCGCTCGCCGCGTTGCTGCCGGTGGCGCTGCATTTTACGTGGCAGGTCGCGACGCTCGATCCCGATGACGGCGCGAACGCGCTGGCGCGCTTCCGGTCTAACCGCTTCGCCGGGTTGCTGGTGTTCATGGCGTGCCTCGTCGTCGGCACGACGCTTTGACGCGGCCGCTCCGGCTCCCTAAGTCGCGCCGATGCTGAACGAAACCCAGGCGCGCGACCGCGCCGCTGATATCGTGGCGCGCGCGCAAACCGCCGGCGCCGACGCGGCCGACGCCGTCTATGCCGCCGACACCGCGCTCGACGTCTCCGTGCGCCTCGGTGCGCTGGAGGATGTCGGGCGATCGGAAAGCGCCGAACTTGGCTTGCGCGTGTTCGTCGGGAAGCGATCGGCGAGCGTGTCGACCTCCGACCTGTCCGACGACGCGGTCGCGGCCCTGGTCGACCGCGCGGTGGCGATGGCACGCGAGGCGCCGGAGGATGATTGGGCCGGGCTCGCGCCCGAGGCACGATTGCTCCACGGTGCGCCGCCGCAGCTCGATCTCGACGATCACGGCGATGCCAGCCCCGAGTCACTGAGAGCCGCAGCGCTGGAGGCCGAAGATGCCGCGCGCGCCGTGTCGGGCGTCACCAATTCGGAAGGCGGCGGCGCCAGCGCCTCGCGCTCGCTCTGGGCGTTGGCGACAAGCACCGGCTTCGCCGCCGCTTATGCCTCGAGCGGGTACATGATCTCGGCGAGCGTACTGGCGGGGGAGGGCGGGGCGATGGTGCGCGATTATGCCTATCACAGCGCCCGCCACCGCGCGCAGCTCGACGCCGCCGACACGATCGGTGCCCGCGCCGGCGAACGTGCCGTGGCGCGCGTCAATCCGGGGCGGCTGGCGAGCGGGGCGATGCCGGTGGTGTTCGATCCGCGCGTCGGATCGAGCCTGATCGGGCATCTGATCGGCGCGATCTCGGGCAGCGTGATCACGCGCAAGACCAGTTTCCTGCTCGATGCGCTCGGCACGCAGGTGTTCGCGCCCGGCGTCCGCATCGAGGACGATCCGCACCGCCCGCACGGGCTGCGTTCGCGCCCGTTCGACGGCGAGGGGTTGCCCGTCTCGGCGACCGCGATCGTCGCCGACGGGATGCTCGAGACGTGGCTGCTCGACAGCGCAGCGGCGCGGCAATTGGGGCTGGAGCCCACGGGGCATGCGGCGCGCGGCGTCGGCGGGGCGCCGGGCGTCTCGTCGAGCAACCTGCATCTGGCGGCCGGGATCGTGCCGCCAGCGACATTGGTCGCCGACATTGCGAGCGGCGTCTACATCACCGAGCTGATCGGCATGGGGGTCAACGGCGTGACCGGCGATTACAGTCGCGGCGCGGCGGGCTTCCGGATCGAAAACGGGGCGATCACCACGCCCGTCGCCGAATTCACCATCGCGGGCAATTTGACCGACATGTTCCGCGCGCTGATCCCGGCGAACGATCTCGAATTCCGCTACGGCGTCAACGTGCCCACGCTGCGCATCGACGGGATGACGGTGGCGAGTGGATAAGGCGCTGGCCGACGCGGTCGCCGCCATCGCCGCCGAGGCGGGGGCACTGGCGATGGCGCGCTGGCAGACCGATTTCGCGCGGTGGGAAAAGGCGCCGGGGCATCCGGTGTGCGCGGTCGATCTCGAGGTCGATGCGTTGCTGCGCGATCGGCTGGCGACATTGATCCCCGATGCCGGCTGGCTGTCCGAGGAAATCGCCGACAATTGCGATCGGCTGACCAGGCGGCAGGTGTGGGTGGTCGATCCGATCGACGGCACACGCGATTATCTGCGCGCGCGCGCCGGCTGGGCGGTGTCGGTCGCCCTGATCGAGGACGGGCAGCCGGTGATCGGCGTGCTCGACGCGCCGGCGCGCGGCGAAGTGTGGTGCGC
>JALYTP010000033.1 GCA_030854225.1 Pseudomonadota bacterium | reverse complement strand
ACCATGTTGCGCAAGGCATAGATATCGGCATCGACCGGAAGTTGCACGAGCCGGTTCCGCTTGGTCGGGATCATCGCGGTGCCGCCGCGCTTTTCCATATCCTGGCGAATGAAATCAGCATCATAGCCTTGTCGGCGAGCAGCACTTTGGGCGCTGGCCCGTCGGCGTCCATGACCGGCATATAGCCTTTGAAGTCGGACACTTCGCCGCCGGTGAGGGCAACCGCTATGGGCAGGCCCATCGCATTGATGCGGAGATGGATCTTGGTCGTAAAGCCACCTTTTGAGCGGCCAAAACCCTGACGCGGAGTCCCCCTTTAGCGCCGGCTGAACACTGGTGTGCCCGGATTATCGTGCTGTCGATCATCTGAAGACCGGGGTTGCCGCCACCGCTGTCGTTGAAGGCTTCGAGCAGCAACTCCCATAGGCCCGACAGCGTCCAGCGCCGGAACTGGCGGTAAACCGAGGACCATTTGCCGAAATGCTCGTGCAGATCGCGCCAGGCAACGCCGGTCCGGGCAATCCAGAAAATCCCGTCCACAACAAGGCGATGGTTCCTGGGACGACGCCCGCTGCGCGCACCGCGTTCAATCAAGAAGGGTTCAAGGCAACCCCACTCCTCGTCGCTCATCAAACCTCGGATCAAGATGGCCTCTCCAAAAACCACCTTGAATCAGATACTAACCCTCTTGGAAATCCCCTTTGTCAACACGACCTAGAGCGTCCGGATGATCGCCGAGAAGTCGAGGCCGCCGTTTCCGGCCGCCGCGAACGCCTCGTAGAGTTCCGCCGCCTTCGTCCCCATCGGCGTGTCCGCGCCCGCATCGCGCGCCGCCGCCGCCGCGAGGCGCAGATCCTTGAGCATCAGCGCGGTAGCGAAGCCTCCCTCATAGTCGCGGTCCGCCGGCGTTTCGGGGCCGACCCCGGGCAGCGGGCAATAACTCGTCATCGACCAGCTCTGGCCCGACGAGACGCTGGCGATATCGAAGAATTTCTGCGGATCGAGCCCGAGTTTGCGCGCCAGCACGAACGCCTCGCACGTCGCGATCATCTCCGTGCCGAGCAGCATGTTGTTGCAGATCTTGGCCGCCTGCCCCGCCCCGCTGTCGCCGGCATGGATCACCGCCTTGCCCATCGCGGAGAGGAACGGTTCGGCACGCTCGAACGCCTTCGCCGCGCCGCCGACCATGAAGGTCAGCGTGCCGGCATTCGCCGCCGCGATGCCGCCCGACACGGGGGCGTCGACCATCGTCAGCCCCTTGGCGCGCGCGGCCTCGCCGACGCGCCTGACGGTGGCGACGTCGATCGTCGAGCAATCCATCAGGATGGCAGACGGCGGCGCGGCGCCGAAGATGCTGTCGGTATAGACCTGCTCGACATGCGTCCCCGCGGGCAGCATCGTGACCACGGCTTCCGCCCCCTCGCACGCCGCCGTGGCGCTTTCGGCCGGCAGGCACCCAGCCGCCTTGGCACGGTCGAGCGCATCGGCCGACAGATCGAAGGCGCGCACGTCATGCCCCTTCTTCGCCAGATTCGCGGCCATCCCGCCGCCCATATTGCCGAGGCCGATAAATGCTACGCGTGCCATATTACTTCCCTATCCATTTGCCCGGCCGCTTCTCGACGAATGCGGTCATGCCTTCCTTCTGGTCGTCGGTGCCGAACAGGCCGTGGAACAGGCGCCGTTCGAACTGGATGCCCTGGGTCAGCCCCGTTTCGAAGGCGGCGCCGACCATCTCCTTGTTGGCGAGCACCGCGAGCGGGGCCATGCCCGCGATCACGCTCGCGGTCTTCAGCGCTTCGTCGAGCAGGTCCGCGGCCGGGATGATCCGCGAGACGAGGCCGGCGCGCTCGGCCTCCTCGGCATCCATGAAGCGCCCGGTCAGGCACATCTCCATCGCCTTGGCCTTGCCCACCGCGCGGGTCAGCCGCTGCGACCCGCCCATGCCGGGCGCGACGCCGAGCTTGATCTCGGGCTGGCCGAACCTGGCGGTATCTGCGGCGAGGATGAAGTCGCACATCATTGCCAGTTCGCACCCGCCGCCCAGCGCGAAGCCGGCGACCGCCGCGATGATCGGCTTGCGCGTGCGGGTGAACATCTCCCACCCGGCGAAATAATTGCCGCCGTACATCTCGCCGAACGATTGCGGCTGCATTTCCTTGATGTCCGCCCCCGCCGCGAAGGCCTTTTCGCTGCCGGTCAGCACCGCGCAGCCCTGCGTCGCATCGGCGTCGAACGCCTCGCACGCGGCGACCAGCTCGCCCAGCACCTGGTTGTTGAGCGCGTTGAGCGCCTGCGGTCGGTTGAGCGTGATCAGCGTCACGCGGTCACGCCGTTCGACCAAAATGGTTTCGTATTCGACCATCAATTCCTCCGGACGGTTGGCGGCAGCGGCGTCCACGCCTGGTCGGCGGGGAGCGGCGCGAAATAGGCATCGACCATCGCCGGCGTCACCTCGGCCGGGGTCGGCGGGTTCCAGCGCGGATCGCCGGTCTTGTCGATCAGCAGCGCGCGGACGCCTTCGGCGAAATCGGCGGCGCGGAACATCCGCGACATTATCGCGAATTCCATCCGCATCTCGTCGACGAAATGGAGCTGGCGCGGGCTTTCGACGAGCATGCGCAGCGATACCTTGCAGGCGGTCGGCGATCGTCCGCCAAGCTTCTCGCGCACGGCGTTTGCCCAGTCGGATCCGTCGGCTTCCAGCGCGGCGACGATATCCTCGAAATCGTCCGAGGCGAACAGGCGGTCGATATCGGGCAGTTGATCGATGATCTTCGCCGCCGGGGGTGCGACGGCGGCACCGGCCAGGATCGATTCGGTCTTTTCCGGCGCGTCGCAGATGGCGGCCTTCACCGCCTCGAGCCGCTCGGACGGGACATAGAAATTGGCGAGGCCGAGCGCGATGCAGTCCGCGCCGTCGAGCCGTGCGCTGGTCAGCGCGAGATATTGCGCGCTGCGCCCGCGCAACCGCGACAGATAGCGCCCGCCGCCGACATCGGGGAAGAGCCCGATCGTCGTCTCCGGCATCGCGAACACGGTGCGTTCGGTGACGACGCGATACCGGCACGGGCACGCGATGCCGACCCCACCCCCCATCACGATGCCGTCCATGAACACCACGCCGGGCTTGGGGTATGTATACATCAAATGGTTGAGGCGATATTCCTCGAAGAAGAAAGCGTGCCCCGCGCGGCCTCCAGCCGGCACGTCCCTGGCGATCGTCACGACATCACCCCCGGCGCAGAAGCCGCGCCCTGCGGCGTGATCGATCATCACGATCCGCACCTGATCGTCGTCGCGCCAATCGAGCAAGGCGCGCGTCATTGCCTGCACCATGCCGAGATTGAGCGAATGCAGCGCCTTGGGCCGATCGAGCCGGATACGCCCCGCGCAGCCATCGGCGAAGGTCAAAACGTCGTCGGTGGTCACGAAATTCATCTAGCCGTCCTCAAAGCCCTCACCCTCACCCTCACCCTCACCCTCACCCTCACCCTCACCCTTTCGCGCCTTCGGCGCTCTTTCCCTCTCCCGCTGGGAGAGGGAGGGAGGCGCCCAGCGCCGGAAGGGTGAGGGCGAGCATCAGTGTGTGATCGAAACGTAGGAGCCGGGCGCGGGCTCGATCGGGTCGGCGGGTTTGCGCGCCGTCACGCGGTCGCCCGATCCGTGATCCGCCAGCCACCTATCCCACAATGGCCACCACGACCCCGGCTGCTTATCCGCGCCCGCCAGCCAGTCGTCGGCGGTGTCGGGCCGCGCATCGCTCGTCCAGTAACCGTGCTTGTTCGCGGCGGGCGGGTTGATGACGCCGGCATTGTGCCCCGATCCGCCGAGCACGAAGGTCACCGGACCGCCAAACAACTTGCCGCCATCATACACCGCGCTCCACGCCGATACGTGGTCGTCCTTCAAGGCGATCAGGAAGATCGGGATCGTCACCGTCGCGAGATCGATCTTCACGCCGCCGACCTCGAACCCGGTGCCGTGCTTCAGCGCGTTGGAGAATAGCAGCCCGCGATTATAGGATTTGAGGAACGCCTGCGGAATGCGCGCGCCGTCCTCGAACCAGTAAAGCAGGTCGCTCGGCGGCGCGGGCTTGTCGAGCAAATAATGGTTGATCACCGACGACCAGATCAGATCGTTCGAACGCACCGCCGCGAACAGCTGCTGCAATTCGGTCGAATCGATGAAGCCGCGCTGTTCGAGATGCTTTTCGAGCGCGTCGAGATGCCCCTCGTGAACGAACGCCGCCCAGTCGCGCATGTCGGCGAAATCGACCATGCTGCCGATCAGCGTGGCGGTGTTGACCTCGCCCGCGCGGCCCTTCGCCTGCAACCAGGCCAGCGTCACCGCGACCAGCGTGCCGCCGAGGCAGAAGGCGAACAGGTCGATCTTGTCCGCGCCGCTGCGTTCCCGCGCCGCGCCGATCGCGGCGACGATGCCGTCGAGGACATATTGCTCCACCCCGCAATCGCGGTGGCGTTCGTCGGGGTTGATCCACGAGACAACGAACACCGTGCGGCCTTGATCGGCCAGCCATTTGACCAGACTCGATCTGGGCTGAAGATCGATCATGTAGAATTTGTTCACCAGCGGCGGCACGTACAGCAACGGCTCGGCGGCAACGTCCGGCGTGGCGGGATCGTACTGGATCAACTGGAACAGGTGGTTCTGGAACACCACCGATCCCGGCGTCGCGGCGATCGTCCTGCCCTTTTCGAACGCACCCTCGGTGCGGCGGCGGACGATGCCTTTCCCCGCGGCGACATCCTCGATCAGATGCGCGAAGCCCGCGGCGAGATTGGCGCCGCCCGTCTCGACCGTACGCTGCATTACATCCGGGTTGGTCATCGCGAAATTGGTCGGCGCGACGGCATTGAGATATTGCTCGACGAGGAAATTCATCATCGCGCGGTTGGGCGTATCGCCCGAGCCGTTGGCGACGAGGCCGCGCAATTGCTTCGACGCGAGCAGATAGCCGTCGCGCAGGCTGCGGAAATAGGGATTGTCGTCCCATTCCGCCGCCGAGAAGCGGCGATCGCCGCGCGATTTGGGTTCCTCGACCGGCGACTTGGGCACCCAGGCCGACGCCCAGAACTCCCCCCATTCGCGCGCCGCCTCCAGCTGCACCTCGAGCAATTGCTGCGGACGCTCGCCCAGGCCGAGCGCGAATTCGGACATCGTGCGGAACAAGGCGAGCGGATCGAACGGCCGCGTCTGTTCCAGCCGCATGGGCTGGCGCGCCGCCGCCATCATCGCGTCGGAAACATTGGACAGCGCGTTCTGCCACAGATCGGCAACACCGGGCGTATCGGTTACGGTCTCGCTCACTGCCGCGTCAAATCCCGGCCGACGATCATGCGCATCACCTGATTGGTCCCCTCGAGGATCGAATGGACGCGCAGGTCGCGCCAGAAACGTTCGATCGGATAATCCATCAGATAGCCGTAGCCGCCGTAAAGCTGGAGCGCACGATCGACGATCGAGCTGCCGTTGTCGGTCGCCAGCCGCTTCGCCATCGCCGAAAAGCGCGATTTGTCGGGCGCGTTCGCTGTTACCTTGGCCGCCGCCAGGTAGAGCAATGCGCGCGCCGCCTCGAGATCGGTCGCCATGTCGGCAAGGGTGAACTGGGTGTTCTGGAAATCGGCGACGGGCTGGCCGAACTGCTTGCGCTCCTTGGTGTATTTGACCGATTCGTCGAGGCAACGCTGTGCCCCGCCGAGCGAGCACGCGCCGATATTGAGCCGCCCGCCGTCCAGCCCCGCCATCGCGAAGCGAAAGCCGTCGCCCTCGGCGCCGACGCGGTTCTCGACCGGCACGCGGCAATCCTCGAAGATCACCTGCGCGGTCGGCGAGGCGTTCCAACCGAGTTTCCGCTCCGGCGCGCCGAACGAAAGGCCGGGCGTACCCTTCTCGACCACCAGGCAGGAAATGCCCTTCGACTTTTCCTCGCTGGTGCGCACCATGCAGACATAGATGTCGTTATACCCCGCGCCCGAGATGAACTGCTTGGTGCCGTTGAGCACATAATGGTCGCCGTCGCGTTTCGCCGTCGCCTTGAGCGCGGCGGCGTCCGATCCCGAACCCGGCTCGGTCAGGCAATAGCTCGCGATCTTCTCCATGCCGACCAGATCGGGCAGGAAACGGTCCTTGATCGCTTGCCCGCCGAACCGGTCGATCATCCACGTCGCCATGTTGTGGATCGAGATGTAGGCGGATGTCGCGGGGCAGCCATAGGCCATGGCCTCCATGATCAGCGCCGCCTCGAGCCGTCCGAGCCCGATCCCACCCGATCCTTCCGCGACATAGATCGCGCCGAAGCCAAGCTCGCCCGCCGCCTTCCACACATCGACTGGGTAATGATGCTGCTCGTCCCACTCCGCCGCGAAGGGCGTGATCTTGTCGGCGGTGAACTTGCGCGCGAGATCCTGGATCTCGCGCTGATCGTCGGTCAGGTCGAACTGGTTGGTCATGCAGTGCCCCTTAGCAGCGCTGATACCGATATGTCTTGGCCGGCGTCTGCTCGATGCGCAGCAATTGCGTTCCGCCACGGGTCAGGTCGAACCGCTGGCGCGCCTGCCACGCCTTCCCGCCGCCTTCGAGCGCCAGATCGGCCGTCACCTGATATTGCGAGGTCTTGGTCAAATGCGTGATGGTCGCGGTGGCGGTGTAGAAGGTCAGCTTGTCGACCCGCACGATCATCTTGCCCACGGAGTCGCCGCGGCTGATGTCGCAGTCGCCGGCCGTCATGCCCCATTTCCCCTGAAACGCGGCCGGTAACGCATTGGCATTGGTGACGATCGCCGGCGGATCGCCGACCGGCACGCCTTTGGGCACCGCCTGCCGCCCGCCGGCCGCGACGGCGTTCTGGATCGCCGCCTCCGACCTGGCGTCGTGCGCGCTGGGTTTGGGCGCGGTGGGCTGCGCCTTGTCGTCCGCCTTGCCCGAACAGGCCGCGAGGGCCAGCAGCAGCGCCGGTGCCAAAGATTTCATGCGATCCTCCCGATGCGGGGCGCCATCCGGCTTACCCCATGGTCGGGATGACGAACGCCCCAGTGTCATTTAGGGTGCCCCCGTCGGGCGATCCATCCGGCCAGCGCTGGGTGATCGTCTTCACCTTGGTCCAGAACTTCACGCCCTCCATGCCGTGCTGGTTGGTGTCGCCGAACGCGCTGCGTTTCCACCCGCCGAAGGTGTGATACGCGACCGGCACCGGGATCGGCACGTTGATCCCGACCATTCCGACATTCACCCGCGCGGCGAATTCGCGCGCGGCGTGGCCGTTGCGAGTGAAGATCGCGACGCCGTTGCCATATTGATGCTCGCTGGGCAGGCGCACCGCCTCCTCGAAATCCTTCGCGCGGACGATCTGCAGGACGGGGCCGAAAATCTCCTCCTTGTACGATTGCATGTCGGTGGTGACGCGGTCGAACAGCGACGGGCCGATGAAGAACCCTTCCTCATGACCCTGCAAGCTGAACCCGCGCCCGTCGACGACCAGCTCGGCGCCTTCGTCCACCCCGGTCTGGATCCAGTTTTCGACGCGGCGCTTGTGCGCGGCGTTGACCACCGGGCCGTAATGCGCATCGTTATCGGTCGAGACCCCGACGCGCAAAGCGGCCATGGCGGGGATCAGCTTTTCGCGCAACGCATCCGCCGTCTTGTCGCCGACCGGCACGACCACCGGCAACGCCATGCAACGCTCCCCCGCCGAACCGAACGCCGCGCCCGACAGGTCGTTGACCACTTGATCGAGATCGGCGTCGGGCATGACGATGCCGTGGTTCTTCGCCCCGCCCATCGCCTGCACGCGCTTGCCCGCCGCCACGCCGCGATTGTAGACGTAATGCGCGATATCCGACGACCCGACAAAGCTGATCGCGCCGATCGCGGGATGATCGAGGATCGCATCGACCATTTCCTTGTCGCCGTGAACGACCTGCAGGATACCCTCGGGCAGCCCGGCCTCGCGGAACAGCTCGGCAAGGCGCACCGGCACAGATGGATCGCGCTCGCTGGGCTTCAGGATGAAGGCATTGCCGCACGCGATCGCCACCGCCGACATCCACAAGGGGATCATCGCCGGAAAGTTGAACGGGGTGATCCCCGCGCCGATGCCGATCGGCTGGCGCATCGAATAGACGTCGATCCCCGGCCCCGCGCCTTGCGTATACTCGCCCTTCAAGACGTGCGGGATGCCGCACGCGAATTCGACCACGTCGAGGCCGCGCATCACGTCGCCGCGCGCGTCTGCGACAACCTTGCCGTGTTCGGACGACAACAGTCGCGCCAGTTGCTCCATATTGGCTTCGACCAGCGCCTTGAAGTTGAACATCACGCGCGCGCGGCGCTGCGGGTTGGTCGCCGCCCAGGCCGGCTGCGCGGCCTGTGCCGCCGCCACCGCGCGGTCGAGATCGGCCCGCGTGCCGAGGTTGACCGTCGCCTGCACCTTGCCGGTGTTGGGATCGAACACGTCACCGGTGCGGCCGCCGCCGCCACCGGTATGACCGACGATATGATGATCGATGACACGCATGGGAGACTCCGTGAAGGGGTGCGGTGCCTATCCCACTAGGCATTTCTGCAAACAACCCACTATATTCGCCGTCCATACATGCATTTTTGCGGGGGCAGCTTGCGCAATTGGGACGATATGCGGGTGTTTCTCGCGGTGGCGCGCGCCGGGCGGATCGCCCCGGCGGCGCGGTTGCTGGGCATCGATGTCACCACCGTCACGCGGCGCCTCGCGCGGCTGAAGGGGTCGACCGGAGTCCCGCTGTTCGAAACGATCGGCGGCGAGCGGCGGCTGAGCGAGGCGGGGCAGACCCTGCTCCTCCACGCCGAGACGATCGAGGCGGCGATGATCGCCGCGAGCGAAGGCGACGGGGGGCGAACCGGGGTCGCGGGGCATGTCCGCCTCAGCCTGGCCGAAGGATTGTCGACCCATGTCATCGCGCCGCGCGTGGCCGATTTCCAGGCCGCGTATCCCAACATCCGGCTCGATCTGATCACCGCGTCGGGCTTCCTCAACCCGTCCAAGCGCGAAGCCGATGTCGCCGCCATGCTCGCCCGCCCGCGCGGCGCGCAACTGCGGACGGCGCGGCTGCTCGATTACCGGCTGCGGCTCTACGCCACGCGCGCCTATATCGATGGGCACGGCGAACCGCGCGAAGCCGCCGCGCTCGCCGAGCATGTGCTGGTCGGTTACGTGCCGGAGCATATCCACGCGGTCGAGCTCGATTACCTGTCGGAAATCCATGACGGGCTGACCGCGCGACTGCGCAGCACGAGCATCAACGTCCAGCACGCCATGATCCGGTCGGGCGCGGCGGTCGGCATCCTGCCCGATTTCATCGCCGCCACCGATCCGGCGCTGGTGCCGGTCGATGCCGGTGGCGTGGCGCTGACGCGCACGTTCTGGCTCGTCACGCATGAGGATACGCACGGCACGCCGCGGATCGAGGCGGTGAGCGAGTGGCTGCGCGCGTCGGTGCGCGGAATCAGCTGATCCGGCCGAGCGGGACAAGCCGGCGCTGGCCGCGATGCTCGATCCAGTCCGCATGGATGCCGAACACGGCGGCGATCGCGTCGACGCCCAGCGCGGTGGCGACCGGCCCGGCGGCGGCGACCCGCCCTTGCCGCAGCAGCACCACGT
>JALYTP010000296.1 GCA_030854225.1 Pseudomonadota bacterium | reverse complement strand
CCGGCAATGACGCGTTCGAGCACGTCGGGCTCACCCTCCAGGATCAGCACGTCGTTCGCGCGCAGCGCGGTCGCCGCGCGCGGCACGGTGCGCTTGCCCGCGCGGACGAGGCCGGTGAGCTTGACCTCCTTGTCATGGCGCGCGGTGAAATCGCGCACCTTCTCGCCGATCGCGGTCGAGCCATTCGCGATCTTCGCCTCGGTGATATAGCCCTTGATGTCGATCGCCTCGCCCATCGTCGGCGCGGCGCGCCGGTCGCGCGGCAGCAAGCGGTAGCCGAAACGCAGGAAGATGAGGCCGATCACCAGCAGGCCGAACCCGGTCGGGAAGTAATCGAACATGCGGAACGGATGCCCGGTCATCTCCTCGCGCACGCGGCTGACGATGATGTTGGGCGACGTGCCGACCAGCGTCATCAGCCCGCCGAGCAACGAGGCGAACGACATCGGCATCAGGAAGACCGACGGGCTGGTATCGTTCTTCTTTGCCATCTGGAACGCGGCGGGCATCAGCATCGCAAGCGCGCCGACATTCTTGACCAGCGCCGACGCCACCCCGACAGAGGCGGTGAGCACCACCAGTTGCGAGCGCACTCGCTTCACGCGTTTCGACACGAAGGCGAGCGCGACCTCGATGATGCCCGAGCGCTGCACCGCCGCCGAGATGACCAGCGCGGAGCCGACGATGATGACGATATCGTCGGAAAAACCGGTGAAGGCGTCCTTGGGCTTCACGATGCCGATCGCAAGACTGGCGAGCAGCGCGAGGATCGCGGTGACATCGTATCGGAATTTGCCCCAGACGAACATCGCCATTTGCCCGCGAGCGTGGCGATCGAGAGGATCTGGGGTGTCGTCATGCGGCCTCGCGGATTGATTGACTGTCCACAACCCTTGATCCGGCCATTGGTATCCGCGCGTCAATAATCCTTCGACACGCGCACGTTGGCGCTTTGCCGACCGAGCGTCGAAATGCTCGACAATAGCGACAGCCAGCGCGTCACCTGGAACTCGACCTGCGTGGCGGAATAACCCTGCCCGTCGGTGATGACCTCGGCATAGATCCGGCGCGTGATGTATTTGCCCGCTGCCACCGCCGTCTTCGCCCCGGTCTGCGGATCGGCCGAGATGATCCGCAACCGGTCGAGCCCGGCGACCCGGCGCACCGCGTTGATCGGATCGAGCCCGCCCTTGCCGTTCTGCAAGGCGGCAACCGCGGAGGCGAGCTGCAACGCCTCGGGCGCGGACAGGTTGGTGATCGACGTGCCGAACAACAGCCGCGACAGCAATTCGTCCTGTGGCAGCGCGGGGGTGCTGGAGAAACTGATCTCGGGCTTTTGCGCGAACCCGCTGACGTGGATCGTCGCGCTGACGCTGGTGGTGTCGGCATTGGCGACGATATCGAGCGACGGGTTGGCCGGCACGCTGCCGTCGAACCGGATGATCCCGCGCGCCAGATCGAACTTGCGCCCCGCGAACTGATAATCGCCACGGATCAGCGTCGCGCGCCCGGTGATCGCGGGGTTGGAAGGGATACCGCCGAGCGTCAGGTCGGCGCTCCATTCGCTGTTCAGCCCGAGCCCCGTCACGATGAGGTTGCCGGGCGCGTGCGCGTGGACCTTCATCACCCACGGCGCGCGCGGCGTATCGTCCTCCTCCCCGCCATTGGGCAGGTTGATTTCGCGGATGTTGAGCTGCGGCACCGCGCTCGCCGCCGTCGCCTGGCCCAGTGTGTAGCGGCTCTTGTCGAGCACCAGATCGCCCTCGATCGTGCCGCCCGACCCGTTGGACTTGAACGCCAGCGGCCCGGTGACGGTCGCGCCGATATCGTCGCGGTTGATCATCACCGCATGGTCGGCCTGGAGCGACAGGTCGATCGCGAAGCCGTTTGCCGCCGCCAGGTCGAAACTGCCCGCGCCGGTGACGCGCCCGCCCTTGCCGGCATCGGCGGCGAGCCGGTCGATTACCAGCTTCGATCCACCGAAACTGCCCTGCGCCTGGACGTTGGTGAGCAACGTGCCGGTAGTGCCGCTTTCGATCCGCGCGCCCTTGGCCTGGAACACGCCCTTGATCTGCGGGCGATCGATGCTGCCCCCCGCATCGGCGGCGATCGCGACCGGGCCGCTGATATCGAACAGCTCTACTCCTGTCAGGCGCCACAAGGTGTTGGCGGGGCCGTCGTAACGCAGCTGCGCGAACAGCCCGGCGCGCGCGATGCGGGCGGGAAGATCGGCGCCGGGCGCCAGTGTCAATTGCGCCTGCATCCGCCCGACCGTCGCGCCGCCGGTGGCGATCACCGCGCGCAGGCCCGCTTTGCCCGCCTGTAACACGCCCGCCAGCCCGACATCGACCGGTTGCGACGACAAGACGAGCCCGGCGCGGGTCAGCCCCCGCACCGTCACGTCGATCTTGCCCGACGGCTCGGCGCCCCCGGCTTGCCCGAAATGCAGCGTGCCGGAAGCGGTGCCGCCCAGCCCCAGCCCGGGATAGCCAATATCGAGCACCGATAGCGGCATGCGCGTGAGCGCGGCATCCACCGCGCTGGACTGGCCGGAGAACAGCCCGCCGATCGACGCTTCGCCGCCAGAGAAGGTCAGCTTCGTCGCCCCCAGCCGCCAGCCATCGCCCTCGCGCGTCAGGACGGCGGGCGTGGTCAGCTGGATCGGGCGGCGATCGAGCGTGCCCTGCGCGTTGACGACGATGCGGTTCGGCGCGATCTGCGTGACCGTCTGGATATCGAAAGCGCGACCGCGCTGCCCCGCGATCGACGCGCGCACCTCACCGGTGCCGCCGCGCAGGTGTGCCGTGGCGGCGAACCGCCCCAGCGCCAGCGT
>JALYTP010000295.1 GCA_030854225.1 Pseudomonadota bacterium | reverse complement strand
GGCTTCAGCCGCGCCCTGGTCAACGACCTCTTCCCGGGCATGCCCGCGAAGATCTCGGGCGAGGGCTATGCCTCGCTCCACCTCAACGCGCAGCTGCGCCACGACGCCGCATTCGACGAGGGTGTGGCGACCTTGCCGATCGGCGGCTTCTACCGCCAGCGCGCGACCGGCGAGGCACATGCCTATACGGCGCAGCTGATGCACCTGTTGCAGACCTCGGTCGCGACCGACAGCTATTCGACCTATCTGCAATTCGCGCGCGGCGTGGAGGCGTTGCCGCCGGTCTATCTGCGCGATCTGCTGCAGTTCAATTTTCCCGACGAGGGCGTGCCGGTCGATCAGGTCGAGGCGATCACCGAGATCCGCAAGCGCTTCGTCACGCCGGGCATGTCGCTGGGTGCGCTCAGCCCCGAGGCGCACGAGACGCTGGCGATCGCGATGAACCGAATCGGCGCGAAGGCGGTGTCGGGCGAGGGCGGCGAGGACAAGGCGCGCTATTCGCCTTATGCCAATGGCGACAATGCGAACTCCGGCGTCAAGCAGATCGCCAGCGGGCGGTTCGGCGTGACGGCTGAATATCTGAACGCCTGCGACGAGATCGAGATCAAGGTGGCGCAAGGCGCCAAGCCCGGCGAAGGCGGACAATTGCCCGGCTTCAAAGTGACCGAATTCATCGCGAAGCTTCGCCACGCAACGCCCGGCGTGACGTTGATCTCGCCGCCGCCGCACCACGATATCTATTCGATCGAGGATCTGGCGCAGCTTATCTACGATCTGAAGCAGATCAACCCGCGCGCGCGAGTGTGTGTGAAGCTCGTCAGTTCGGCGGGGATCGGCACCGTCGCGGCTGGGGTGGCCAAGGCGCATGCCGACGTGATCCTTGTCGCGGGGCATGTCGGGGGCACCGGCGCTTCGCCGCAGACCAGCATCAAATATGCCGGCACACCGTGGGAAATGGGGCTCAGCGAGGTCAACCAGACGCTCACCCTCAACGGCTTGCGCGGGCGGATCAAGCTGCGCACCGATGGCGGGCTCAAGACCGGGCGCGACATCGTCATCGCCGCGATCCTCGGCGCGGAAGAATTCGGCATCGGCACGCTCAGCCTAGTGGCGATGGGCTGCATCATGGTGCGGCAATGCCATTCGAACACCTGCCCGGTCGGCGTGTGCACGCAGGACGAGCGGTTGCGCGCGAAATTCGGCGGCAACCCCGAAAAGGTCATCAACCTCATGACCTTCATCGCCGAGGAGGTGCGCGACATCCTCGCGCGCCTGGGCGTGTGCAGCCTCGACGAGGTGATCGGGCGCACCGAATTGCTGCGTCAGGTCAGCCGCGGGGCGGAACATCTCGACGACCTCGATCTCAACCCGATCCTCGCCAAGGTCGATGCCGACGACAACCAGCGCCGCTTCAGCCTGACGACGTGGCGCAACGCGGTGCCCGACAGCCTCGACGCGCAGATCATCAAGGATGCCGCCGCCGTCTTCTCGCGCGGGGAGAAGATGCAACTCACTTACTCGGTGCGCAACACGCACCGCGCGGTCGGCACGCGCCTGTCGAGCGAGATTACGCGCAAATTCGGCATGGCGGCGCTGGCCGACGGGCATGTGACGGTGCGGCTGCGCGGCTCGGCGGGGCAGAGCCTCGGCGCATTCCTGTGCAAGGGGGTGACGCTGGAAGTGTTCGGCGACGCCAACGATTATGTCGGCAAGGGGCTGTCGGGCGGAGTCATCGCGGTGCGCCCCGCGGTCAGCTCACCGCTCGCCAGCCAGGACAATACGATCGTCGGCAACACCGTGCTCTACGGCGCGACGTCGGGCCGCCTGTTCGCGGCGGGACAGGCGGGCGAACGTTTTGCGGTGCGCAATTCGGGCGCCGACGTGGTGGTCGAGGGGTGCGGCGCGAACGGCTGCGAATATATGACCGGGGGCATCGCGGTGGTGCTCGGGCCGGTCGGCGCCAATTTCGGCGCGGGGATGACCGGCGGCATGGCCTTCGTCTACGACCCCGAGGCGAGCTTCGCGCGCCGCGCCAACCCGGAGAGCATCACCTGGCAGCGGCTGGCGTCGATGCACTGGGAATCGGTCCTGTTCGGCCTGGTGCGCGCGCACTACGCCGCGACCGACAGCAAATGGTCGGCCACCCTGCTCGACGATTGGGGGCGCGCGATCGAGCATTTCTGGCAGGTGGTGCCGAAGGAAATGATCGGACGGCTCGCCCAGCCGCTCGACGATCGCGTCGAGATGGTCGCCGCGGAATAGCCACGCGGCTCGAATTGCGCCGCCGATCATGCTATAGGGACCGTCCGTTGTAACGAGTCGGTGATCGCTTATGCGTTATGCCCTGATCCTGCCCCTGGCGCTGGCCGCCGCCCCCGCCGCCGCGCATGAAGCGCCCGCAAACCCGGCGCCAACGCTCGATACCGCAGCGACCCTGCTGTCCGACCCGATGGTCCAGGAAGGCGTCGCGACGTTGGTGACGCAATTGGCCGGCGCGCTGCTCGATACCCATGTCGGCCCGCTCGCGCGCTATACCGATCCGCACGACCATATCCGTGCCGACACCACGCTGGCCGATCTCGTGGCGCGCAACGATCCCGCCTATGCCCGGCACCTGCACGACAAGGCGCTCGGCGCCGCGACGGCGGCCGGGCAGGCGGCGCGCGACGCAGTGGCGATGCGCGCCGAACTCAAGGCGACCGCCGCGCGCGTCCGCGCGATCCTGGGAAAGGCGCAGGACGCGGTGGCCAGCGCGAATTGACGAACGCCGCTGGACCCCGCCGCCACCGGCGCTAAACACGGGCGCATGTGGCAGCTCCATCAATTCGCCTTATGCCC
>JALYTP010000294.1 GCA_030854225.1 Pseudomonadota bacterium | reverse complement strand
CCGGTCGGCAACGACGTGTCCCGGATCGCCGCCTCTTTCCGCTCGCGCGAATACCACCGTGCCGACCGGCTTTTTCTCGGTGCCACCGTCCGGTCCCGCAATGCCGGTGATGGCAACGGCAACGTCCGCGCCGCTCGCCTCCAACGCACCCTGTGCCATCGCCCAGGCGCTCGCGATCGATACCGAACCGAACGTCTCCAGCACGTCGGCACTGACCCGCAGCACGTCCATCTTCGCGCCGTTCGAATATGTCACGAAGCCCGCGTCCAGCACCTCGGACGATCCCGGTATCTCGGTGATCGCAGCTGCGACCAGTCCGCCGGTGCAGCTTTCTGCGAGCGCGACGTGGCGCCCGGCGGCGCGGTTTTCATCGACCACGCGGCGGGCGAGCGCGACGAGCTCGCGCGGAAGGATCGAATCGATCGTCATGTGATCGGTGCGGCGTCTGGCATGGTGCCGGTTGTCATCGCGGTATCTCCTCTAACCCTTACGGTCGCGGTGGCTTGCGCGGCAATTCCTTCTTCGCGCCCGGTAAAGCCCAGCCGCTCGGTAGTGGTGGCCTTGACGCTGACCGCGCCGGGATCGAGCCGAAGAAGGCCCGCGATCCGATTGCGCATTGCGCCACGGTATGGCCCGATCTTGGGCGCCTCGCACAAGATCGTCAGGTCAGCGAAATCGATAATGCCGCCCGCCGCCGCGATCAGCGATGCTGCGTGTTCCAGAAAACGCGCCGAATCGGCACCACGCCATTTCGGGTCGCTCGGGGGAAAGTGCGTACCGATATCGCCAGCCGCGATCGTGCCGAGCAACGCATCGGTGAGCGCGTGTAGCGCGACGTCCGCATCGCTGTGGCCTGACAGGCCCTTGTCGTGCGGGATGCGAATGCCGCCGAGCCACAATTCCTCACCCGCGACCAGGCGGTGCACATCGAACCCGCTCGCGGTGCGGCTGATCATGGCGGCGGCATAGCGCGCATCGGCAAGCGCGAAATCGGCTGGATGCGTGATCTTCTCCAGGGTGATATCGCCTTCGACTATCGTCACTTCGTGGCCCGTATCACGTACCATCTGCGCGTCGTCGGTCGCCTCCCGGTCCAGGGGCCAAACGCGGTGCGCCGCTAGCACGGCATCAAATACGAAGGCTTGTGGCGTCTGGACGCGGTACAGCCCGTCGCGCGCCACAGTATCGCCCAGCATGCCATCGTAATGCACCAACGTATCAGCTACCGGGAGCGCGGGGATCGCCCCCTGGTACGCGTCGAGTTGAGCGAGAAGCCGATCGATCACCGAGTGGGACAGAAAGGGCCGAGCGGCGTCGTGAATCAAGACGCGCGCAGGCGGATCGCTGGATAGCCCTTCCAGACCGTTACGAACTGACTCGCGGCGGGAGGCGCCGCCAACGATCACCGCAACATCGCCGAGCGCGTGCCGAACGTGTTCCATCTGATCCGCCCCAGTGACCACAAGAACGCGATCGACCTCGCTATGCGTCGACAACGCTGCATAGCTGTGCGCGATCATCGGCTTGCCGCCAATCAGGGCGAACTGCTTCGGGACGGGCGATCCACTGCGTTCGCCGCGTCCGGCGGCGACGATCAACGCGGCGGTGCGGGGGCGGGCCATGCAGCGCGACCTAGACCAACCCCGCCGCGCCCGCCAGTCTTGCTGCGATGCGGCGCGTCGGCTACAGATTGCCTGATCTTTAGGCACATGACCAAGCTCCCACCCCTCCAGATCGGCCCCGTCCGGATCGAGCATCCCGTCGTGCTGGCGCCGATGACGGGCGTCACCGACATGCCGTTCCGCACGCTCGTGCGGCGCTACGGTTCGGGGCTTAACGTCACCGAGATGATCGCAAGCCAGGCGGCGATCCGCGAGACGCGCCAGTCGATCCAGAAGGCGGCCTGGCACCCGATCGAGGAGCCGGTGTCGATGCAGCTTGTCGGTTGCACCCCGCGCGAGATGGGCGAGGCGGCGAAGCTCAACGAGGATCGCGGTGCGGCGATCATCGATATCAACATGGGCTGCCCGGTGCGCAAGGTGACCAGCGGCGATGCCGGATCGGCGCTGATGCGCGATCTCGATCTTGCCGCGGCGATCATCCGGGCGACGGTCGACGCGGTGCGTGCGCCGGTTACGCTGAAGATGCGCATGGGGTGGGATCTCGACAGCCTCAACGCGCCCGATCTCGCCCGCGTCGCGCAGGACCTCGGCGTCAAGATGGTCACGGTGCACGGTCGCACGCGAAACCAGATGTACAAGGGGCAGGCCGATTGGGCCTTCGTGCGGCGCGTCAAGGAAGCGGTGACGATTCCGGTGCTGGTCAACGGCGATATCTGCTCGATCGAGGATGCCGACACCGCGCTCGACCTGTCGGGTGCCGATGGAGTGATGATCGGTCGCGGGGCCTATGGCCGGCCATGGTTGCTCGGCCAGGTGATGGCCTGGTTCGCGCAAGGGCGGCGCCTTCCCGATCCGTCGATCGAAGAGCAATATGACGTCTTGTCAGAACATTATGATGCAATGCTCTCGCATTACGGCAACGAAACCGGCGTCAACATGGCGCGCAAGCATATCGGCTGGTACACCAGGGGACTGACCGGATCGGCCGAATTCCGCAATCGCGTGAACCAGGAGCCCGATCCCAACACGGTGAAGGCGATGCTCGCCGCCTTCTACGCGCCGTGGCGTAGCCGCGCGGCCGCCTGATGGCCGTGGGGACGCCCGTGCGGACAATCGCCGGCGGCCCCGATTTCGCCGATGCGCTGGCGCCATTGCCGATTGCGGTGCTCTAGGAGCGCCTGATCGAGGCGATATTGGCACGCCGTGGCGGCAACCAACGG
>JALYTP010000032.1 GCA_030854225.1 Pseudomonadota bacterium | reverse complement strand
CGTCAAGCCCGGCAACCCAGGCCGATCAGCTGATCACGCTGCCGTCGCTCTACACGATCCGGGTCGGCGCTCGCTTCAGCTTCTGATCCGCGCGCAAGGATCGAAAATTGGCCGCCGTCCTCCGGGACGGCGGCCTTTTTTATTAGCCGATGACGCGCGCGGTTCAGGCGGCGGTCTTTGCCCTTGCCGGGCCGGCATTGATCGCGTGGATCGGCCTGGCGAGGACACGGCCGACCATGGGCTCGAAGAAGCTGAGCGGCGCGCTTTCGTAAGCCGGGTCGAACGCCGATTGATCGTATTTCTCGCAAAACTCCGCACACGCCTCAAAATGCGGATGTCCGCGATAGTTTTCGCGCAGATCTCGGTCGCCGCCGATATAATGAAAATAATAATAACCCTGGAACACGCCGTGGGTATTGGCGATCCAGTGCAGTTCCTCCGACACGAACGGGCGCAGCATCGCCGCGCCGATCTCGGGGTGGTTGTAGGTGCCGAGCGTGTCGCCGATATCGTGGAGCAGCGCCGTCACGACATACGCCTCGTCGCGGCCATCGCGGTGCGCGCGGGTCGCGCATTGCAGCGAATGCTCCAGCCGGTCGACCGGAAAGCCGCCATAATCGCCGTCGAGCAGCTTCAGATGCGTCAGAACGCGCCCCGGCAACGTCTTGGCAAACTGGCCGAAATGGCCGGCAATCAGCGACCAGTCGTCCTGCGTGCCGTCGATCATCGCGGTGAAATGCGCGCGGTCGTGTTGCTCGGTCATCCTCGTCTCCTTGAAAAAGCATTCTATCCTGTTTTGCGCATCCTTCCCAGCCGGGCTAAGAGAGCGGCGCATGCCGGCGCCCGCCAAACCCACGATCTTCTCGCGACCCTTTTTCGAGAACAAGAGCCGCGCCTTCTGGCGGCTGCAGGCGGCCGGCTGGGCGGGCTATCTGATTCTGCGCGGCGTCTCGAGCATTTCGAACGGCCTGTCGTTCGACGCAGTCGTGCCGGTGATCGTCGAATCGATCATCGGTTATTGCATCACGCTGCTGCTCTCGGCGCTGTACGGTTATTACCGCAGCCGGCCACGCATCGCCGGGATCATCCTGTCGATCCTGACGCTGGCCGCCGCGACCTTGCTCTATGCGATTCTCGACGCCTTCTCCTTCTCGGCGATCAAGCTGGCGACGCCGAGCCTGAATCTTGCGCTACTGCTCGGCACGATCTTTCTCAACTTCACCGTGCTGGCGGGCTGGTCGGCGCTGTATTTCGGGATCAATTTCTACCTGATCGTCGAGGATCAGATCGATCAGCTCCAGCGGCTCGAGAGCCAGGCATCGACCGCGCAGCTGACCATGCTGCGCTATCAACTCAACCCGCATTTCCTGTTCAACACGCTCAACTCGATCTCGACGCTGGTGCTGCTCAAACAGACCGAGCGCGCCAATACGATGCTCAGCCGGCTGTCGTCGTTCCTGCGCTACACGCTCGCCAACGAACCGACCGCGCATGTGACGATCGCGCAGGAGGTCGAGACGCTGAAACTCTATCTCGAGATCGAGAAGATGCGCTTCGAGGATCGGCTGCGCCCCCGCTTCGACATCGACGCGCGCGTGGCGAAGGCGCGGCTGCCCTCGCTGCTGCTCCAGCCGCTGGTCGAGAATGCAATCAAATATGCCGTCACCCCGCAGGAGGAAGGCGCCGAAATCGCCGTCGTCGCGCGGCTCGCCGGAGAGAAGGTGCAGATCGCCGTATCCGACACCGGGCCGGGCTTGCAGGGAAAGAAACCACGGCCAAGCCTTTCAACCGGAGTCGGGCTTGCCAATATCAAGGAGCGGCTGGCGCAGGCATACGGCCCCGAAGCCCGGTTCGAGACACGCTCGATCCCGGGTGGCGGGTTTCAGGTCGAAATAGAATTGCCGTTCCAGCTGGAGGAGCCGATCAGGGAATTGATGCCGGCATGACGGATGGGACGCGGGGGCGCTGAGGCAAAGCGATACGGGGATCATTGGTGAACGCCGCGACGGCGCCGGCGGCTTCGTGCCGGCGCCACCGGGCGAAGAGAGGTAACATGACGATCCGAACGATATTGGTGGATGACGAGCCGCTGGCGATCCAGGGGCTGGAACTTCGCCTCGAGGCCTTCGACGATGTCGAGATCATCGAGAAATGCCAGAACGGCCGCGAGGCGATCCGCGCGATCAAGACGCACAAGCCCGATCTGGTTTTCCTCGACATCCAGATGCCGGGGTTTGACGGCTTTTCGGTCGTCCAGGGCCTGATGGAGGTCGAGCCGCCGTTGTTCGTATTCGTCACCGCTTATTCGGATCATGCGATCCGCGCGTTCGAGGCGCAGGCGGTGGACTATCTGATGAAGCCGGTCGAGGAGGCGCGCCTTGCCGACACGCTCGACCGCGTGCGTCAGCGCCTGACCGAGAAGCGCGGCGTCGAAGAGGTTGAGAAGCTGCGCGAGGTGCTCGCCGATGTCGCGCCCGAAGCGGCGGCGGAGATCGCCGATGGCGGCGAGGCGGTGCAGGCCAATCGCTTCGAAAAGCTCATCAACATCAAGGATCGCGGGCAGATCTTCCGCGTCGATGTCGACACGATCGAACGGATCGACGCCGCCGGCGATTACATGTGCATCTATACCGGCGACAACACGCTGATCCTGCGCGAGACGATGAAGGATCTCGAACGCCGGCTCGACCCCAGGCGTTTCCAGCGCGTCCACCGCTCGACCATCGTCAACCTCGATCTGGTCAAGGAAGTGAAGCCGCACACCAATGGCGAATGCTTCCTGGTGCTCGGGTCGGGCGCGCAGGTGAAGGTATCGCGCTCTTATCGTGACGTGGTCGCGCGTTTCGTGCACTAAGCCCTTCTCTTCGCGCGGGGAGAGTCGAGTCGTGCATTATAAGTTCGAGGCGTTCGCGGCACTCCATGTGCCGGGCGACCCATTGATCCTTTACAATGCCTGGGACGTGGGCAGCGCGAAGGCGGTGGCGCGCGCCGGCGCCAGGGCGATCGGCACGGGCAGCTGGTCGGTCGCCGCCGCGCTGGGCTATGACGACGGCGAGCAGCTTCCGCTCGATCTCGCCTTGTCCGGCGCCGCGCGAATAGCGGGCGCGGTCGACCTGCCCGTCTCGATCGACTTCGAGGGATGCTATGCGATCGAGCCCATGGGGGTCGCGGCCAACATGACGCGGCTGGCGCAGACCGGGGCGATCGGCTGCAATTTCGAAGATCGGGTCATCGGCGGCGAGGGATTGCATCCGATCGACCTGCAGGCATCGCGGATCGGTGCGGCACGCCGGGGCGCGGGCGCCAGTTTTTTCATCAACGCGCGGATCGACCTGTTCCTTCATGCCCCCGCCGAGCGCCACGGCGCGCTGATGACCGAAGCGATCGAGCGCGCGCTGGCATACGGCGAAGCGGGCGCCGACGGCATCTTCGTGCCCGGCCTGCGCGACGGCCACTTGGTCGCGGACTTCTGCGATGCCGGGATCAAGCCGGTCAACGTCATCCCCGCACCGGTAGGCGCCAGTGTCGCCGATCTTGCCCAGGCCGGGGTCGCGCGGATCAGTTATGGGCCGCGTCCGTATCGCGAAATGATGCGGTCGCTCGAACAGGCGGCGCAAGCCGCGTTCGCCTGGGATCAGGACGTGCGCGCTATTCCGCTGTCGCAGCGTCCGAAGCGGGCCGCTCGAAATAAGGCTCGACCGGTCCAGACAGTTTGAGCGTCAACGGCTGACCGTTGCGATCGACCTTCTTGCCGAGCGCGACGCTGATCCACCCTTCGGACACCGAATATTCCTCAACATCGTGGCGTTCCCCACCCTTGAAGCGAATGCCGATCCCGCGCGACAGGGCCTCTTCGTTGTAGAACGGGCTGCGCGGATTGGACGAAAGGTGATCGGGGGGCGTGTCGGTCATGGCGCGTGCTCATGGCGCAAAACCGACCGCTAGGCGATAGCAAAACGGCGCGGAGCCTCTTCGCCCCGCGCCGTCTCGCCGCCTATGGTCGATTCAGCCGTTAGCGGCAGACGCGAACCGGGACGTTGCGACCATAATACCCATCCCAGCGCCACTGATTCCAGCAATGCGGGCGGTAATAATTGTCCTCGTAATAATAAGCGCGCGGCGGCGGGCCTTCATAATAGCCGCGATCATAATAACGATCATGGTTGCTGCTGGCGATCGCCGCGCCTACACCGAGGCCGACGATCCCGCCCAGAAGGGCTGCGCCAGCCGCGTCGCCACCGCCATAGCCGTGGTGATAGCCGCCATGGTATCCACCGCCATAACCACCATGCCAGCGCTGTGCATCCGCGGGCGCCGCTGCGGTCAATGTCGCGGCGACGATTGCCAGGCCAAGCCCGGCCTTGTTCAACACGTTCATCATCTCGAACCTCCTTGCTCAAGCAAGCCCTTCATTTCCGCTGCCGCATCAACGCAGGAGGAAACCGGCTTGTTGCAGGGAATAGTCGATTCGCGCTGAACCGAACCGGAATGCGGTGTTAAGCGGGGGTTTAGACAGTGATTCGCGAGGCGACGACATGGCGTATTGGTTTTTGCGTTCCGAACCCGAAACCTATGGCTGGGCCGATCTGGTGCGCGACGGCGGCACCGAATGGGACGGCATCCGCAACTATACCGCGCGCAATTTCCTCAAGGACATGCAGGTGGGCGAGCAGGCGATCTTCTACCATTCGAACACCGAAAAGGCGTGCGTGGGGGTGATGGAGGTCACCCGCACATGGAAGGCCGATGGCGACAAGGATCAGTGGGCGAGCGTCGCGGTGAAGGCGGTGAGGCCGTTCAAACACCATGTCACGCTAGCCGAGATGAAGGCCGAACCGCGGCTGGCGAAGATCGAGGTGCTGCGCCAGAGCCGCCTATCGGTCACGCCCGTGCGCGACGACGAGTGGCAGGTGCTGATGGAGTTGACCGGATGACCAGCAAACCGATCCTGAACCTTGCCGACGCGGTGTTCGACGATGTCGAGGAAAACGGCTTCTACACGTCGAGCCGGGCGCAGATCAGCGACCATATCGGGGCGCGGAAACTGGGATATAACCTGACCGTCCTGCCGCCAGGAAAGGCGCAGTGCCCGTTCCATTGCCATCACGGCGAAGAGGAGATGTTCCTGATCCTCGATGGCGAAGGCGAACTGCGTTTCGGCGACGAGCGCTATCCGATCCGGCGCCACGACGTGATCGCCTGCCCCACCGGCGGCGCCGACGCCGCGCACCAGATCATCAATACGGGCACGACCCCGATGCGATATCTCGCGCTGTCGACCGTGGTCGAGGTCGAAGCGTGCGAATATCCCGATTCGCAGAAAGTGCTGGTCGTCGCCGGCCAGCGTGGCAAGCGCACGCTGCGCAAGATGACCCGCGCGGAGAACACGGTCGATTATTACGACCGCGAGCAGACCTGATCGGAGGCGAGCCCGCTCGCCCCCTGCATCACGCCGCCTGTTTCGCCCGGCTCGCCCGTTTGCGATCGTGCGGATCGAGATACCGCTTGCGCAGCCGGATCGATTTCGGTGTTACTTCGACCATCTCATCGTCGTCGATATAGGCGATCGCCTGTTCCAGCGTCATCTTCCTGGGCGGGGTGAGGCGGATCGCATCGTCCTTCCCGCCCGAGGCGCGGAAGTTGGTCAGCTGCTTGGCCTTCATCGGATTGACCTCGAGGTCATCCGTCTTGGCGTTCTCGCCGACCACCATGCCCTCGTACAGCTGCTCGCCGTGGCCGACGAACAGGATGCCGCGCTCCTCCAGCGGGCCGAGCGCATAACTGTTCGCCTCGCCCGATCCGTTCGAGATCAGCACGCCGTTCTTGCGGCCTTCGATATTGCCCTTGTGGGGGCCATATTTCTCGAACAACCGGTTCATGATCCCGGTGCCGCGCGTGTCCGACAGGAATTCGCCGTGATAGCCGATCATGCCGCGCGACGGCGCGGAGAAGCTGATGCGGATCTTGCCCCCGCCCGAGGGGCGCATGTCGGTCATCTCGGCCTTGCGCAGGTTCATCTTCTCGACGACCGTGCCCGAATATTCCTCGTCCACGTCGATGATGACGGTCTCGTACGGTTCGGTCTTGGTACCGGCCTCATCCTCGCCGAACAGCACTCGCGGGCGGCTGATGCCGAGTTCGAAGCCTTCGCGGCGCATCGTCTCGATCAGCACGCCGAGCTGAAGCTCGCCGCGCCCGGCGACTTCGTAGCTGTCGCGGTCGGCCGCCTCCGTCACCTTCACCGCGACGTTGGTCTCGGCCTCGCGGAACAGGCGGTCGCGGATCATGCGGCTCGTCACCTTGGTGCCCTCGCGTCCGGCCATCGGCGAATCGTTGACCGCGAAGCGCATCGACAGCGTCGGCGGATCGATCGGCTGCGCGTGCAGCGCCTCGGTCACGCTGGTGTCGGCGATGGTGTCGGCGACGGTCGCGGTGGTCATCCCGGCGATCGAGATGATGTCTCCTGCCTGCGCCTCCTCGACCGGCACCCGCTCGAGCCCGCGGAACGACATCAGCTTCGACGCGCGGCCCGTTTCGACCACCTTGCCGTCATTATCGAGCGCGTGGATCGGCTGGTTGAGCTTCACCGTGCCCGAATTGACCCGCCCGGTGAGGATGCGGCCGAGGAAATTGTCGCGGTCCAGCAGCGTGACCAGGAACGTGAACGGCGCATCGACGTCGACGGTCGGCGCCGGCACATGATCGACGATCGTCTGGAACAACGGGATCAGCGTGCCCTCGCGCACATCGGGATTGTCGCCGGCATAGCCGTTGCGCCCACTGGCGAAGATCACCGGAAAATCGAGCTGCTCGTCGGTCGCGTCCAGGCTGACGAACAGGTCGAACACCTCGTCCAGCACCTCCTGCGCGCGCGCATCGCTGCGGTCGATCTTGTTGACCACGACGATCGGGCGCAGCCCCAGCGCCAGCGCCTTGCCGGTGACGAACTTGGTCTGCGGCATCGCGCCCTCGGCGGCATCGACCAGCAGGACGACCCCGTCGACCATCGACAGGATGCGCTCCACCTCGCCCCCGAAATCGGCGTGGCCGGGCGTATCGACGATGTTGATGCGGATGATGTTCTCAGCACCCGGCGGCGTCCACTCGACCGAGGTCGGCTTGGCGAGAATGGTGATCCCGCGCTCCTTTTCGAGATCGTTCGAATCCATCGCGCGTTCCTCGACGCGCTGATTGTCGCGGAACGTGCCCGATTGGCGGAAGAGTTGATCGACGAGCGTGGTCTTGCCGTGATCGACGTGGGCGATGATCGCCACGTTGCGGAGGTCCATGGTATTTCCTGAAACGCCGCATGAGCGCGGCTTTGCGCGCGCCCTTAGCGCAAGAACGCGCGCTCGAAAACCCCGCGATCTTGCAAAGCGTTGGTGTGTTATGTAGATATTACGCTTGAATGGTGGCCGGATCGTTCTAGAATCCAGCGCAGTCCGCTGCCCGCTGGAGAGACATGCATGGCCACGACCCTCGAGACGACGACCGAACCCGACCTGGTGCTGACCCCGCCCGAGCCGGTCAGCGCGGTCGCACCGGTGAAGGCGGCCGGGCTGGTGCCCGTCGACGACCGGACACGCACTCAGCTGGAGGAGAAGGTGGACAAGTTCGTCAACGATCTCGTCGTGCAGGACGTCAATTCACCCGAATTCGGCAAGCGCGTCGATGCCATCAGCGCGATGGGCCAGAAGGAAATCCGCGAGGCGGCGAGCCATTCGAACCGTTTCCTCGATCGCCCGGTCAAGGCGATGGATTCGGACAAGGGCGTCGGCGCCGACCTGATCGCGCTGCGTCGCACGATCGAGAAGCTCGACCCGAGCGGGCTCAACAGCGGCGGTTTTCTCGACAAGATTTTCGGGCGCGGCGTGTCGGGCTATTTCGATAAATACCGCTCGTCGCAAACGCATATCAGCTCGATCCTCAAGGCGCTCGGCCACGGCAAGGACGAATTGCTGATGGACAATGCCGCGATCGACACCGAGCGCGCCAATCTGTGGACCGCGATGGGGCGGCTCGAACAGATGATCGTGCTGTCCAAGACGATGGACGAACGACTCGAGGACAGGGCCAACGAGCTCGACGCGACCGATCCGGCCAAGGCCAAGGCGGTGCGCGAAAGCGCGCTGTTCTACGTTCGCCAGCGCACGCAGGATCTGCTGACGCAGATGGCGGTGACGGTGCAGGGTTATCTCGCGCTCGATCTGGTCAAGAAGAACAATGTCGAGCTGGTGAAGGGCGTCGACCGCGCCTCCACCACCACCGTCTCCGCGCTGCGTACCGCCGTCACGGTGGCGCAGGCGCTGACCAACCAGAAGCTAGTGCTCGACCAGATCACCGCGCTCAACACCACTACGGCGGGGCTGATCGACAAGACCGGGGCGATGCTCAAGAGCCAAACGGCGGCGATTCACGAACAGGCCGCCGCCTCGACCATTCCGGTCGAAACGCTCCAGCGCGCGTTCCAGAACGTCTACGACACGATGGACGCGATCGACGCGTTCAAGCTGAAGGCGCTCGATTCGATGAAGGCGACGGTCACCACGCTGACCAGCGAGGTCGAAAAGTCGAAAGGCTATATCGCGCGCGCCGAGGGGGCGGCGGCGAATAACGGCGCGCCGCTCGGTGACCAGTTCAAGCTCGAGTCGGTGTGATGCCCGGTTCGGACGAAACCCTTGCCCGCGCCGCCGAGGTGCTCGACCGCGTTTCCGACCGGCGCCGCTCGGGCGCGGGGCGCAGCGCGCGCGACCAAGATATGGGCCGGCGACTGACGCGCGCGCTGATCGCCGACGGCGCGATCCTGGCGATCGCGATCGGCTGGGGGCTGGCGATCGGGCCGATCGGAATGTTCGGGTTTCTCGGCATGATCGTGGCGATGGCGCTCGCGACGATGCTCCTGCTCGCCGCGCCCGCCAGCTCCGCGCCGAGCCCCGAACGGCTGCGTGATACGCCGCTCAAGGCGCTGCCGGCACAGACTGGACGCTGGCTCGATGCGCAGCGCCCGGCGCTTCCCGCGCCCGCGCAGACGCTGATCGACGGCATCGGTGTGCGGCTCGATACGCTGGCGGCGCAGCTCGCCACGCTTGGCGAGGATGATCCGGCGGCGGGTGAGGTGCGCAAGCTGCTGGGCGAGCAATTGCCCGAATTCATCGGCGGCTATGCCCGCGTGCCCGAGCCGCTGCGCCGCACACCGCGCAACGGCAAGACGCCCGATGCCGAACTGACCGACGGGCTGAAGGTGATCGACGACGAGATCGCCGAGATGACGCAGCGGCTGGCGCAGGGCGATCTCGACAGCCTGGCGACCCGCGGGCGCTTCCTCGAGCTGAAATACCGCGACGAAAACGCGTAGCTAACGCGCCGCCATCGCCCGGTCGCGCAGCCGATCGACCGCCGCGCGGTGGATGCCCGGCGCGGTGGCGAGTACGCCGAACGCCTGCGCACTTTCGGTATTGAAGGCCAGCGGCACGCCGAGCGCATCGGTCACCACCGCGCCGGCCTCGCGCGCGATGAGGACGGCGGCGGCGATGTCCCATTCATGGCCCCAGCGCAGCGTCGCGATCAGATCGGCCTCGTCCGCCGCGACCATCGCGATGCGCAGCGCGATCGAATTGGGCTTGGCCACCGCGACCAGATCGGCATCGACCCTCGGCAGGCTGTCGGTCGGGACGCGCGCGCCGGCAAACACCGTGCGACCGCCGGCGTGGATCGGCGCACCGTTGCAC
>JALYTP010000031.1 GCA_030854225.1 Pseudomonadota bacterium | reverse complement strand
TTCGGCCTCGGGCGAGCGCCCGATCCGCCCGCGCGCGACGACGTGGAGCAGCAACGGCTCAGGCGTCGGGCGCCGGCGCGGGCGCAGGGGTCGGCGCATCGCCGAACGCCCACATCCGCTCGAGATTGTAGAAGCTGCGCACCTCGGGGCGGAACAGGTGGACGATCACGTCGCCGGCATCGATCAGCACCCAGTCCGCCGTCGGCAATCCCTCGATCCGCGTCGCGCGGCCTAGTTCGCCCTTGATCTTTTCCGACAGCTTCTGCGCCATCGAGGCGACCTGCCGGGTCGAGCGACCGCTGGCGATCACCATATGATCGGCGATGCTCGATTTGCCCGCGAGCGGGATCGAGATCGTGTCGAGCGCCTGATCGTCGTCGAGCGAGGCAAGCACGAGCTTGTGCAGCGCGGCGACCTCATCGGGATCGGTGGCGCGCAGAACGGAAGGAGAAGAGGCCAAGTCGGTTCCTATGGTGACGGATGGTGTGCAGACGGGTCGTGCCGGCGAAAACGCCGCTGCCAGGCGGGATCGGCCGCACGCAGCCGGGTCGCGGAAGTGGGATCAGGGGAAAAACGCAACAGCACGAGTGCCGGCAATCTCCACGTCGTCCAGTCCTTCGCCGTGGCGGCGGGCCGGATGAAGCGCCGCAACCAACCCATCGCGGGGGCCGCGCGGGCAACACCGTCATACCCCGGTCGGGCGATTACCGCAATCGGGATCGTGCGCGCGATGCCGCGCCAGTCCTTCCACCGGTCGAACTGCGCGAGATTGTCGCCCCCCATCAGCCACACGAAGCGCGTCCTGGGATAGCGGCGCTGGACCTCACGGATCGTATCGACCGTGTAGCGCGTGCCGAGCCGGGCCTCGAGATCGCTCGCGCGGATCGGCGCGCGGCGCGCCACCTCCCGCGCCGAGGCGAGCCGCACCGCGAACGGCGCCATGTCGCGCGCGCCGTCCTTTAGCGGATTGCCCGGCGAGACGAGCCACCACACCTCGTCCAGCCCCAGCGTACGGATCGCGGCCAGGCTGATCGCGCGGTGGCCGCGATGTGCGGGGTTGAACGACCCGCCGAGCAGCCCGACGCGCCGTGTCATCCGCCTCGCTTCGGCTGGTCGAGCATCTGGGCGCGATAATTACCCTGGAAGGCGAGCATCCAGCCGGGATATTCGGCCGGCAAGGCGCTGACCTTGTCGAGCGCGGCCAGTTCATCCCCCGACAGCGCAACATCGGCCGCGGCAAGATTGTCGGCCAGCTGATCGGGCCGTTTCGCGCCGACGATCACGCTGGTGACGGCATCCTGATGCAGGAGCCACGCCAGCGCGATCTGCGCGATCGATACGCCGTGCGCCCTGGCGATCGGCTCCATCGCGTCCAGCACCTTGTCGCCGCGCACCTGATCGACCGGAGGGAAATCGAAATGGGCGCGCCGTCCGCTGCTGTCCTTGCCGCCGCGATACTTGCCCGACAGATAGCCGCCGGCGAGCGGGCTCCACACCATCAGCCCCAGCCCTTCCGACTTGAGCATGGGCACGATTTCGCGTTCCAGCTCGCGCCCGGCGATGGTGTAATAGGCCTGTACCGACTGGAACCGCGCCGCGCCCGTGCGTTCGGCGATGCCCAGCGCCTTGGCGATCTGCCACGCCGCCCAGTTCGACACGCCGATATAGCGAACATGCCCCTGGCGCACGAGATCGTCGAGCGCGCGCACCGTTTCCTCGATCGGCGTCACCACGTCCCAGCCGTGGATCTGGTAGAGGTCGATATAATCAGTGCCGAGCCGTTTCAGGCTGGCCTTCACTTGCCCCATGATCTGGTGCCGCGTCGCGCCGTTGCCGTTAGGGCCGGCGCCCATCGTGCCGAACACCTTGGTCGCGAGCACGATATCCTCGCGCTTCAGCGCAAGATTCTTGATCGCCTGCCCGGTAATCTCTTCCGACTGGCCTTCCGAATAGACGTTGGCGGTGTCGATGAAATTGACGCCCTTATCGGTCGCCGTCTTCATCAGCGCGTCGGCGTCGGGCTGGCCGAGCCCGCCGATCGCGGCGAAACGCCCGGCCGATCCGAAGGTCATCGTGCCCAGGCACAGTTCGGAAACGAACAGGCCGGTGCGGCCGAGCTGGTTGTAGCGCATGGATCTGATCCTCGTCGGATTGGGCGCCCCCGCCGGCACCGGATATGCGGTGCGAAACGCCACACGACAAGGCGCGTGGCGAATGATACCCGTCGGCCTATGCGTCAACGCATGTTTGAACCTGTCCGAATGGCGCGCTACATCGCTGTCATGCGCGTCTCCTTCGTCAAATGCCATGGTTCTGGCAACGACTTCCCGCTGATCGATGCGCGCGGCCTCGCGCTCGACGATGCCGCCTGGGCACAATTGGCGCTGGCGCTGGCCGATCGGCGCGGGCCGGTCGGCGGCGACGGGTTGCTCGCGCTGACAGCGGGCGACGAGACGCACGATTTCGGGATGCGGATGTGGAACCCGGACGGATCGGAGGCGGAGACCTGCCTCAACGGGCTGCGCTGCGTCGCGCGCGCCGGTTTCGAGGCGCTGGGGACAGACCGCGCAAACGTGCGCCTCGCGACGTCCGCAGTGCGGGCCGCGCGCGACGGCGATCTCGCCCCCGGCGTGATCGCGGTGCGCGAGACGGCGGGCCCGGCCGATCTCGATGCGAGCGGCTGGCTGCTCGCGATTGACGAGTGCGAGAACGTGCAGCGCGTCGTGCCTCCTCTCGGCACACGGAGCTTCACGGCGATCGCCATGCCCAACCCGCATCTCGTGACCTTCGTCGAGGCGATCGACGAGGCGGAACTGGTCGCCATCGGCGAACGCTGCGAGACCGCGCCCGAATGGCTGCCGGGTCGCGCCAATGTTTCGTTCGTGGAGGTGCGCGGGCCCGATACGATCTTCGTTCGCACGTTCGAGCGCGGGGTGGGGCTGACCGACAGTTGCGGCAGCGCGATGGCCGCGTCGGCTTATGCCGCGTGCCTCACCGGCCGCACCGGTTTCGCCGCACCGCTCACCGTGCTCAATGCCGGCGGGTTCGTCCGCGCCGAGGTGCACGCCGACGGGATGGTCAGCCTCGTCGGCAATGCGACGTTCGAATGGGAAGGATCGGCCGAGGTCGATCTGGCGCGCGGCACCGCCGGCGACCTGATCGTCACGCGCCATCACAATGCCGAGATCGCCGCCTGGGCCGCGGTCGCCGACCGCGCGGGCGCCTGAACCGTGCCGGTTGCCCTCGCGCCCGCGCGCGGCTAACCCGCCTCGCATGACGCAGCCTCTCGTCGGCATCATCATGGGATCGGCTTCCGACTGGGAGACGATGCGCCACGCCGCCGAGGCGCTCGATGCCCTCGACGTCGCGCACGAAACCCGGATCGTCTCGGCCCACCGTACCCCGCAGCGCCTGTACGATTATGCCGCGCAGGCCGAAATGCGCGGGCTGAAGGTGATCGTCGCCGGTGCGGGCGGGGCGGCGCATCTGCCGGGCATGGTCGCGGCGATGACACACCTGCCGGTGCTGGGCGTGCCGGTCGAATCCAGGGCGCTGAACGGGATGGATAGCCTGCTCTCGATCGTCCAGATGCCCGGCGGGGTGCCGGTCGGCACGCTGGCGATCGGGCCGGCGGGGGCGAAGAATGCCGGGCTGCTCGCCGCCGCGATCCTCGCCACGAGCGATGCGTTGCTGGCCGAGCGGCTCAAGAAATGGCGCACCGATCAGAGCGACGGCGTGGCGACCGATCCGCAATGACGCCGCTGCCCCCGGGTTCCACGATCGGCATCCTGGGCGGCGGGCAGCTCGGGCGGATGCTCGGCGTCGCGGCGGCGCAGCTTGGCTATCACACCCGCATCCTCGCTCCCGATGCCGAAAGCGTCGCGGCGCAGACCGCCTCCAGCTTCACGCGCGCCGATTATCACAGTCGCATCGTGCTCGACGAACTGGCCGGCGCGGCGGACGTCGTGACCTACGAATTCGAGAATATCGCGCTGGAACCCATCGATTACCTGTCGACCAGGGTGCCGGTACACCCCGCCCCCGCCGCGCTCGCCATCGCGCAGGACCGCGCGGCGGAGAAGAGCTTCGTCGGCAAGCTGGGCGGGCGCACCGCGTCGTGGCGCACGGTGGCGAGCCTCGCCGATCTGACCCACGCGGTGGCCGAGATCGGCGCGCCCGCGATCCTGAAAACTTTGCGCCTCGGATATGACGGCAAGGGGCAGGTGCGCATTGGGCATGTCGATGAGATCGCGGCGGCATGGGACGCGATCGGCGCGCGGCCGGCGATCCTCGAAGGGGTGGTGCCCTTCCGCCACGAATTCTCGATCATCACGGTGCGCGGTGCCGACGGCGCGATGGTCAGCTATCCGCCGCCGTGGAACGAACATGTCGACGGCGTCCTCGCGCGGTCCACCCTGCCCGCCCCGGCCGAGATCGCCTCGCAATGGACCGAGGCGGCGGCACTCGCCGGGCGCGTCGCCGATGCGCTCGCTTATGTCGGGGTGCTGACGCTCGAATTCTTCGCCGGCGCCGATGGCCCGGTGTTCAACGAGATGGCGCCGCGCGTCCACAATTCGGGGCATTGGACGATCGAGGGCGCCGTCACCTCGCAGTTCGAGAACCACATCCGCGCGATCTGCGGCCTGCCGCTGGGCGATACCGCGCTCACCGCGCCGGCGGTGACGATGGAGAATCTGATCGGCGACGCAGCCGAGCGTGCGCTCGCTATCCTCGCCGAGCCGGGCGCGCACCTCCACCTCTACGGCAAGGAGCAACGCCCGGGGCGCAAGATGGGCCACGTCACGCGGCTGGCGCGCAGCCTGTAGGCGCTCGCGTCAGGTCGCCGCGACCCACGCATCGCCGATCTGTTGCAGCACATCGAGCGGCGTGCGGCCATGCACCAGCACCGCATCGTGATACGCCTTGAGGTCGAACCGCGCGCCCTGTTTGGCCTTTGCCTTTTCCCGGATGCCGGTGAACACCGAATGGCCGAGCTTGTAGCTGCACGCCTGCCCCGGATTGACGCAATAACGATCGATCTCCCGCGTGGCGAAGCCCGGGGTCTCGCCTTCCTGCTCTACGAAGCGGCGGATGGCGTGTTCGCGCGTCCAGCGCAGATGGTGGATCCCGGTATCGACGACGCAGCGATTGGCGCGGAACAGCATGAACTTGAGATAGCCCAGCCGCCCGAGCGGATCGTCGTCATACATGCCGATCTCGTCGGAAAGCTGTTCGGCATAGAGTGCCCACCCTTCGGCATAACCAGAAAAGCCCGTGAGCTTGCGGATCAGCGGCAAGCGGGTGTTCGATAGCGCCAGCCCGCCTTCCAGCTGATGCCCCGGCAACCCTTCGTGGAACACCGTGGTCGCGAGACAGAATTTGGGCCAGTCGCCCGAATCCTTGAGGTTGAAATAGACGAGGCCGGGGCGCGATCCGTCGATCGCCGGGGACTGGCTGAACGCTGCCGCCGCGCCCGCTTCGGTCTGCGCGGGCACGCGCCGCACCTCGAAACTGTACGGCGGCAAGCGGCCGAACACCGTGGGCAGTTTCCGCCGGATCGCCGCCAGCCTGCCATTGGCATAAGCGATCGCCTGGCGCTTGCCTTCATCGGTATTGGGATAGAGCTGATCGGGGTTCTTGTAGAGCGCGGCCATCCGCTCGCCGACGCTGCCCTTGGTGAACCCCTGTTTCTTCAATTCACCATCCAGTCGCGCCGACAGCATCGTTGCCTGGTCGAGCCCGAACTTGTGCACCTCCTCCGGCGTCATGCTCGATGTCGTCGTAGCCTTGAGCGCGACCGGGTAATAAGCCGCGCCCTGCGGCAGCTTCCAGACGCCGGCATCATGGGTCGCCCTGGCGCGCAACTGGCGCGCATAGGCGAGCTGGCGCTGGAGCGCGGGCAGCACGCTCGCGTCGTAGACCTTGGCGGCATCCGCGCCGTAACCATCGCCGAGCCCCTTTGCGGCGGCGCGGCGCGCGATCGACTGGACGACCAGTGCCTCGCCCGCGGGCACCATCGTCTTGGCCATTTGCTCGAGTGCCAGATCGAGGATGAAATCGGGCGGCACCACACCGGCGGCGGCATCGTGGCGCATGCGATCGGTATTCTGATCGAGCTGCGTGGCGAATGCGCTCAACCGCGACAGATAGGCATCCGCATCTGCCTTGGTGTTGACCGGGTGTTTGGTGTCGAGGAAATCGGGGATCGATTGATACGACCCCGACAATTGCGACACGACATAAGGCGACGGGCCGTAGGACGAGCCGCCAAAATCGAACGCCGACACCGCCACGCTGGACCGCCGCGTGTAGAGGACGCAATCGAGATCGATCCGCTCGTCGACCGACAGCGCGGCGCGGTCGATCGCTTCCAGCTGCTTGACTTCGGCGATGGCCTGCGCGCGGTGGGCGGCGATCCCCGCCGCCGATTGATCGGACAGCCTGGCGCGAAGATCGGCATTGGCGCCGGTATCGAGCCCGAGCTGGGTCGCGCCCTCCGGCCCGCGACGAAGCTGCGCCTGGACGAAGGCATCGAACATCCTGTTCAGCGGTGTCTCGCCCGCCGCCGCCAGTGCCGCGCGCGGCATCAGCGCCAGCGCACCGGTGGCGGCGGTGCTCGCCAGAAAACGGCGTCGGTCGATCTTCATCATGCGTGTTCCTCCATCCAAACGACGAAGGCGCCTTTCCGGGTCTGGAAAAGCGGACCCTGCTGCGCGCCGAAGCGAGGCGTCAGCTAACCCGCGTGCCCGTCATCGGGAAGCTGCCGAACGCGCCCGCGCCGACCGATCCGGTCAGCGTGTCGCCGTCGATCGTCGCGGTGCAATCGAGCGACATCGGCATCGGCACGGTGATCGACATCTTCCACGCGATCGTGTTGCCGTCGACCGTGCCGTCGGTGATATCGGCGGTGCCCATCGCGCCGACCTGCTGCCCGGTGAAGCTGCCCCCGTCGCTCTTGACGGTTAGCGTCGCCTTCTGGTCGCCCATCGGCGACTTCACGGTCGTTTCGTACGTGCCATCGACTCCGGCCATCGTTTCTCTCCTGAAATCAGCGCGGCGTCACCAGCGGAGCCGCCGATACCAATTCGGCGGGCAGGCCAAAACTGTCAAGCTATCGCCGCACCGCGCTTGCCCACGCCCGCTCCCTCACGGCCGATAAACGCGTTCCAAGTGGTGCCGCAGGTCGGACGGGTAGAACCACACCGGCTTCAGGCGGTGCTGGACGAACAATGCCGCCTGATCAGCATAATGCGGCGAGTTCGGGCGCGTCGTCGCCGTGCCGAACGGCTCGATCGAATGCGACACGACATGGCCCTGCTTGTCCCAGTCCATGAACATGATGAAGCTGTCGCCGTGCTTCACCGCCAGCCGGCCATCGGGCGATTCGTCCCAGGTCGATGTCGCGCGCAGCACCTCCGGCCCGCCGTCGAGCGGCAGATCGACTTTGCCCTGACGCAGCCGGAGCATCGCGCCGAGCGGCGGATCGAGCCGCCCGAACACACGCCGCAGATAGGCACAGGATTCGACCAGCGACTGGCGTGGATCGATTTCGGGCAGGCGCTGGTAATGCCATTTCTGCCCCACCTTCATCAGCAGCGCACCCAGCGCATCGGCGCCGCCCCTGCCGTCCAGCATCCAGTTCCAGTTGCGCAGCAGCACCTGCGCGGCCGCGATGTCACGGTCGCCCCGGGGATCGACCGCGAGCAGATCGGCAAACCATTTCCCGGTCCAGCCACGGTGGCTAACCCCGGTATCGTATTTGATGCGGAACAGATCGTCGGCGCTGATGCTCGGGTTGGCCGCCATCAGTTCGAGCGCGCGGTTGCCGCGATTTGTCGTGTCGGTCTCGATGCCGAGCAGCGGTGACCAGTCACCGGGCTTCATCTCGCTCCCCGTCCCCGCCGCCAGGAACGGCGTGTCGTTGGCGTTGACCAAAAAGCCCGAGGCCGGGTTCACGTTGCGCGGCACCATCGACCACGGCACCGTGCCGGCGGCATAATCGCGCGACGTGTCGCCGGGCAGAAAGTGCGTATAATCATACCCCGGCTTCCGGTTGGGGAAGGAGGCGTTGTAGAAATAGGCGATCGTTCCGGTCGCGTCGGCATAGAGGAAATTGGTCGCCGGAATGCCCTGGATCGCCAGCGCGCGCTGCCAATCGGCGAAGGTCTGCGCCTGCGTCAGGCGGTAATATTCCTCCACCATGCGCATCTGGTCCGCGCCGCCATAGCGGATCGCATAGGCGCCCGATTTATTGACGATCACCGGGCCCTGCACCGCGCGCAGCACGATCTTGGGCACCGGGAGCACGAATGGGCCCCACAGCTTGACCGGCAACCACACGCGCGTGCGTTCGAGCGGGCGCATCGCGCCGTCGAAGCGGTAGTTGTTGCCGTCCGCGCTCAGCGCCAGCTTGTAGACGTCGATCAGATCGGGCCGGTTGACGGTGTTGGTCCAGCCGAGATGGAGATTGTGGCCCAGCAGCGGATAAGGCGCGCCCGGGAAGGTCGCGCCGGCGAAGTTCCAGCCGGTCTTCGAATGCACCACCAGTTCGTACCAGGCGACCCCGCCGCGCCACGGCTGGTGCGAATTGGACACCAGCCGGGTGTGCCCGTCGGCCGACCGTTTTGGCGCGACGACGAAGGCGTTCGATCCATTGTCGGTGCCGTCCGGGCCGACCGGGGTCACGTCCGGCGCATCGGGCACCGGCCCGGCGGTCTCTGCCGGCAGCTTGCCGTCGGTGACCAATGCGCCGAGCGTCGCGTCGAGCCCGAAGAAGAAGGGCGAGCGCAGCACGAAGCCCGTCGCGACATCCTCGCCGTTGACCGGGAACAGCTTGGCGAGGCGTACTTGATCGGGGTGCTGGTCGGCATAATGGTTGAGGCCGGCGGCATAACCATCGAGCAACGCGCGCACATCGGGGGGTTGCTTGGCGTAATCGCGCGTCGCCGTCTCGCGCGCGCCGAGCATGTGGAGCGCGTAATCGGTCTTGGCGCCATCCGCGCCGGTGATCGCGCCAAGGCGCCCGCGCGTCATCGCGAGGACCTCCTGCAGCGTGGAAAAATCGTCCTCGGCGTGCGCGTAGCCGATGCCGTATCCCACATCCGGGTCGGTCGCGCCGAAGATATGCGGCACGCCGTACGTGTCGCGCGCGATCGTCACGTCATAGCGGTGCGCGGGGGGCGGAGCCACGCGCGTGGCGAGCAGCGGCTCCCACACCGCCAGCCCGATCGCCACGAGGATGAGGAGGACAAGCACGCCGAGCGCACTGCGTTTGATCCACTTCACGCCCCGCCTCCTGTCGATATGACCTGCCAGCCGAGCGCGATGGGCGCGCGCCGCGATCCCCTGACCCGAACCACCGTCGCGCCGGCCGTGCCGAGCGTCGCCGCCACCTGATCCGCCACCTTGCCCGATCCCGCCACCGTCACCGCCAGTTGCAGCCGCCCGGCGCCCCATACCGCATCGGCGATCGCCGCCTGCCCGGCATCATCGGGCGCGCCATTGGCGAAACTGACCGGCGCGACGGGCGCGATCGGCGGGATCAACCGCACGTCCCATCCGGGCGACGCCGCCGCGACCCGCCCCTCGAGCGCACGGTACGTCCCCATCGTCGCGCCCGGCAGGGGAGCCGCACGCACGGTCGCGCGGTGATGACTGGAATCGAGCGTCACCGCATCCGCCGTCACGCCGGCGGCCAGCGCCAGCCGGTCCGCCACGGCGGCATCCGCGCGCGCGGCTTCCGCC
>JALYTP010000030.1 GCA_030854225.1 Pseudomonadota bacterium | reverse complement strand
TCAGCACGGCACCGCGATCATCACCGCCGCCGGCCTCATCAACGCCTGCCTGCTCACCGGGCGCAAGCTCAGCGAGGTCAAGGTCGCGGTCAACGGCGCGGGCGCGGCGGCGATCGCCTGTACCGAGCTGATCAAGGCGATGGGCGTACGGGGCGAAAACGTCATCATCTGCGATCGGTCGGGCGTGATCTATCAGGGCCGCGAGAAGGTGAACCAGTGGCAGTCCGCGCATGCCGTCGCGACCGACAAGCGGACGCTCAAGGAAGCGCTGGAGGGGGCAGACGTGTTCCTCGGCCTGTCGGCGGCGGGGGCGGTAACGCCGGAAATGGTCAAGGACATGGCCAAGGCGCCGATCATCTTCGCGATGGCCAATCCGGTGCCCGAAATCCTTCCCGAACTGGCCAAGGCCGCGCGGCCCGATGCGATCATTGCCACCGGCCGGTCGGATTATCCCAACCAGGTCAACAATGTGCTGGGCTTCCCGTTCATCTTTCGCGGTGCGCTCGACGTGCGAGCGACGGGGATCAACGAGGAGATGAAGATCGCCGCCGCCAACGCCATCGCGGAGCTGGCGCGCGAACAGGTGCCCGAGGAAGTCGCCACCGCTTACGGCGTGCGGCATTCGTTCGGCCCGGAATACATCATCCCGGCACCCTTCGACCCACGGTTGATGGAGGTGGTGCCCGCTGCCGTCGCCAGGGCGGCGATGGATTCGGGCGTCGCGACCAGGCCGATCCTCGACATGGCGGCGTATCGCACGCAACTCCGCGCGCGGTTGAACCCGACCACCTCGGTGCTCACGCTGGCGTATGAAGGCGCGCGCGCGCATCCCAAACGCGTGCTGTTCGCGGAAGGTGAGGAAGAGGTCGTGCTGCGCGCGGCGATCGCGTTCCGCGAGGGCGGGTACGGCACCCCGGTGCTGGTCGGCCGCGACGACGTGCCGGATCGGCTGCGCGCACTCGGCGTGCAGGATCCGGAAAGCTACGAACTGCACAACAGCCGCACCTCGACCTTGGTGCCGAAAATGGTCGAATTCCTGTACGAGCGGTTGCAGCGGCGCGGGTATCTGAAGCGCGATTGCGAGCGGATGATCAACCAGGATCGCAATATCTTCGGTGCGGTGATGCTGCAATTGGGCGAGGCCGACGCGATGATCACCGGCATCACCCGCACCTACGCCCACACGATCCGCGAGGTGCGCCGCGTAATCGATCCCGAGGTCGGGCGAACCCCGTTCGGCATCCACCTGATGGTCGGGCAGAGCCACACCGTGTTTCTGGCCGACACCACGATCAACGAACGCCCATCGCCGGAAGAACTCGCCGACATCGCGGAGCAGACCGCGGCGGTTGCGCGGCGCATGGGGCATGAACCGCGCGTGGCGTTCCTCAGTTACTCCACCTTTGGAAATCCCGAAGGCAAGTGGCTGGAAAACCTGCGCGATGCGGTCAGTGTGCTGGACAAGCGCCAGGTGAGTTTCGAATATGAAGGCGAGATGGCGCCCGACGTCGCGCTCAACCCGCGCCAGCTGGCGAACTACCCGTTCGCGCGGCTTTCCGGCCCGGCCAACGTGCTGATCATGCCGGGGCTGCAATCGGCCAACATCTCGGCCAAGCTGCTGCGCGAACTGGGTGGGGACGCGGTGATCGGGCCGATGCTGGTGGGGATGGAAAAGCCGGTTCAGGTCGCACCGATGACCTCGACCGCGAGCGAGCTGGTGACGCTGGCGGTGCTCGCGGCGGGGGGCATCGCGCGCTGAACCCGGTCAGCTTGCAGAAAGCTGGCGCGTCCCAATATCGGGGGTGATGATGGACCGCCTGATCGCGCATGTGATGAGCCACCCGACGCCGTATCTGCTGGCGGCGATCCTGGTTGTCCTGCTGGTCGCGTCGCAGCGTATGCCGCTGTTGCGGCGGGTGATCTCGTTCGGGGTGATGGCGGCTTCGATCGTCTTCATCGTCATGCTGGTCGGGCAGCGCGCCGAATTCGATCCGATGTTCGGGCGCATCGCGCGCACGCTCGATCTCGGCGATCAGCAGCAGGTGGTCGGCAAGGAAATGCGCGTGCCGATGGCCGAGGACGGGCATTTCTGGGTCCGCGCGCGGATCGGCGGGGTCGAACGGCGGATGCTGGTCGACAGCGGCGCGACCGTCACCGCGCTCTCCGCAGATACCGCGGCGGCGGCGGGGCTACAGCCCGACGATGCGCCGTTCCCGATGGTGATCCACACCGCCAACGGCACTGTCTCCGCGCAGACCGCGCATGTCCGCAATTTCCGCATCGGCAATGTCGTCGCGCGCGACCTGCCGGTGGTGGTGTCGCCGGCGTTCGGCGACATGGACGTGGTGGGGATGAACTTCCTGTCGCGGCTCAAATCATGGCGGGTCGAGGGGCGGACGATGGTGCTGGAGCCGCATCATCCTCAAGGCGCGAACGCGGGGGCACCCGCGACCTAGGCGTCGATCGAGACTCCCAGCGCCGCGTTGACCAGCCCGCCGTCGCACACGATCGTATCGCCGACGACGTAATCGCCCGCGCGGGACGCGAGGAAGATCGCGGTGCCGGCCATGTCCTCGGCCTCGCCGATGCGCTTCGCCGGGATGCCCTTCGCCACCTCGTCGCCGTGGTCGCGCGCGGCGCGGTTCATCTCGCTGGCGAAGGCGCCGGGGGCGATCGAGGTGACGACGATCGAATCCTTGATGAGCCGCGCGGCGAGCCGCTTGGTCAGGTAGATCAGCGCCGATTTGGAGGCGTGATAGCTGTACGTCTCCCACGAATTGAGCCGCAGCCCGTCGATCGAGGTGATGTTGATGACCTTTGCGGGCCGCGCCTGCGACGCGGCGGCCTTGAGCGCCTCGTGCAGCGCTTGCGTCAGGAAGAAGGGCGATTTGACGTTCAGGTCCATCACCTTGTCCCAGCCTTGTTCGGGGAATTCCTCGAACGGCACGCCCCATGCCGCGCCGGCATTGTTGACGAGGATATCGAGTTTCGACTCATGCTCGGCGAATTGCGCGGCGAGCGCCTTGCAGCCCGCGACGGTCGACACGTCCTGGGGGAGGGCGATGCAGTTCGGGCCAAGCTCGGCGACGGTTTCCTCGCACGCCTCCGCCTTGCGCGAGGAAATATAGACCCTGGCACCCTGCGCGATGAAGCCGGCGGCGATCATCCTGCCGATCCCGCGGCTACCCCCCGTGATCAGCGCGACGCGGCCGTCGAGGCGGAAGAGGTTGGTGGTGTCCATGTCGCTGCTCCTTATCCGCCCCGCTTCAACGTCTCGCGCGCAATGATGATCTGCTGGATCTGGCTGGTGCCTTCGTAGATGCGGAACAGGCGGACGTCGCGGTACAGCCGCTCGATGCCGTAATCGGCGATATAGCCCGCGCCGCCAAAGATCTGCACGGCGCGATCCGCAACCCGGCCGACCATCTCGCTGGCGAAATACTTCGCGGCGGCCGATTCCATCACCACGTCGGTGCCCACATCCTTGGCGGCGGCGGTTTCCAGCACCAGCGCGCGCGCGGCGAGCGCCTCGGTCTTGGAATCCGCGATCATGCCCTGGATCAGTTGGTGCTCGGCGATGGGTTTGCCGAACTGCTTGCGCTCGCTGGCGTACGCCACGCAGTCGGCGATCAGCCGCTCCGCCACGCCGACGCACACCGCCGCGATGTGCAACCGCCCGCGATCGAGCACGCGCATCGCGATCTTGAACCCTTCGCCCTCCGCGCCGAGGCGGTTGGCGGCGGGGACGGCGACGTCGTCGAAATTGACATCGGCGACCTTCGCGCCCTTCTGTCCCATCTTCTTCTCGGGCTCGCCGATCGAGACGCCGGGCAGATCGCGCGGGACGAGGAAGGCCGAGGCGCCGCGCGCGCCCGGCTCGTCGCCGATGCGCGCCATCACCGTGAACAAGTCGGCCTTGTCGGCATTGGTGATGTAGCGCTTGGTGCCGGACAGCCGATAGACATCGCCGTCGCGCACGGCGCGCGTCTTCACCGCGCCCGAATCGCTGCCGACATCGGGCTCGGTCAGCGCGAAGCTGGTGATGACCTCGCCCGACGCGATCCTGGGCAGCCACGTCGCCTTCTGCTCGTCGCTCCCGGCCATGACGAGGCCCTGCGAGCCGATCCCGACATTGGTGCCGAAGGCCGATCGGAAGGCCGGAGTGGTGCGGCCGAGCTCGATCGCGACCTTCGCCTCTTCGAGCATCGTCAGCGCGAGCCCGCCATATTCCTCGGCGATGGAGAGCCCGAACAACCCCATTGCGCGCATCGCCTGCACGATCTCGGCCGGGATGGCGTCGGCCTCCTCCACCGCACCCTCGAGCGGGCGCAGGCGTTCGGTGACGAAGCGGCGCACCGTATCGATCAACGCGTCGAAGGTTTCCGGGTCGAGCGCCATGATGTCCTCTCCTGATGGCAGCGGTGGTACGCGCCAGCCCCGACACCGACAACCCGCGCGCTTAGTGGGCTACGCCACCCCTGCCTGGGGCGAACGATTCGCGGTAAAACGGGTGTGGATGAACGCGTGAAAAGCCCGGTGTTCAGCGCTTCTTAACCATTCGGGAGCGGTTCGTCGGCACGGCAACACGCTTCGTCTGAAAAGGTTCCCGCGGTGGTTTCCAACCCCGTTTTGCCACCATAGCACAAAATCGACATTCGCTCTGGGCCTTTGGGGGGCTTCATGAAGATCGGTTCTTTCGCGGCGCGTTTTGCGCTGGTGGTTTCGTGCGGCCTGATGACGGCCACCCCGGCGCTCGCGCAATTCTGGCAGTGCGCGCCTTACGCTCGCGAGGTTTCGGGAATCGATATTCACGGCAATGCCAACACCTGGTGGGGCCAGGCGGCGGGCCGGTACGAGCGCGGCCACGCACCGAAGATCGGCGCCGTGCTCGCCTTCGCGTCGAACGGGCATATGCGTCTCGGCCATGTAGCCACGGTAAGCGAAGTGGTGAGCGACCGTGAAGTGCTGCTGACCCATGCCAACTGGTCGCGCCGGGGCGGGATCGAGCGCAACGTGCGCGCGGTCGACGTATCGCCGAACGGCGACTGGAGCCTGGTCAAGGTATGGTTCGCGCCGCAGGGCGGCCTCGGCACCACCGCTTATGTGACCAAGGGCTTCATCTATGCCGACCATGCCCCGTCATCAGGCGGCGATGACGACGCGATCGCCCCGATGACGCTCGCCAGTCTGGTCAACGGCGGCACCAGCGCCGCGTTCTGATTCATTTCCTCGCCGAGCTGCTCAGGCGGCGCCCGGCTTGAAGCTCAGCGCGACGCCGTTCATGCAGTAACGCTTGCCGGTGGGCTTCGGCCCGTCATCGAATATATGGCCGAGATGCCCGCCACAGCGTCGGCAATGCACCTCGGTACGCTCGGTCAGCAGCGAGGAATCGCTTTTCGTCTTCACGGCATTGGGCAGCGGCGCCCAAAAACTGGGCCAGCCGGTGCCGCTCTCGAACTTGGTCTTCGACGAATAGACCGGCAGCGCACAGCCGACGCACGAAAAGATGCCGGCGCGGTGCTCGCTGTTGAGCGGGCTCGAGAAGGGGCGCTCGGTGCCTTCGTGGCGCAGCACGTCATAGGCGTCGGGTGAGAGCTTCTTCCCCCACTGCGCATCGGTCATCGTGACCTCGAATGTCTCCGGCGCGGCGATGGCGGCACCGCGGCACCCGAACAGCGCGAAGGCCGCGGTGCCGGTGCCGGCGACGGCGAGGAATTGGCGGCGGTTTGACGGCATCGATCGGTCTCCGGGGTTCGGACGTATTCGCACAAGCTACGGGATCGGTTACGCGCGAGATGCAGGATTGATCCGTATCAGGCAGATCGCGGGGAACCACGCGCCGGTATCGCGCGCTTTCGCGAGCAACAGGAGTTTGCCCGCGATGTTTCAACAACTTGAGCCACCGATCCCGGTCCACGTGCTCGACAAGGGTGACGGCTTCGCGATCGCCGTGATCGATTACGGGCAGGAGCATAATCTGATCTGGGTCACCGCGATCGACGACACCGGGGAAATCTGGTGTGCGCCCAATCCGCGTGTACGGATGCAGGGCAACTGGACGATGGGGCGCAAGAAGGCCGGCGCGGTGATGGCGCGCGAGAATGACGATTGCTCGGGTGCCGAGGCGGCGACCAAGGCCGAACCGGTCGACAAGCCGAATTGATCAATAGCGGCTGATCTCCACCGGCAACTTGCGATAACCGTGGACGAAACACGCCGCGACGCGTTCGGGGGCGCCGACGACGTTGATCCGCATCCGCCGCTTCTGCATCTCCTCGACCAGCACCGCGATCTGTAATTCGGCTAGCCGCGCGCCGACGCAGCGATGGATGCCGTGGCCGAAGGCAAGGTGCCGCCGCGCGTTGGGGCGATCGACCACGATCCGGTCGGCATCCTCACCGAACACGCTCTCGTCGCGATTTGCCGAAATGTACCAGAGCGCCAGCTTGTCGCCCTCGCGGATCTGCTTGCCGGCCAGCTCGTAATCGCGCGTCGCGGTGCGGCGCATATGGGCGAGCGGGGTCTGCCAGCGCACGATCTCCTGCACCGCATTGTGCGCCAGCGACGGATCGTTCTCCAGCTTGGTGCGCTCGTCGGGAAACAGGTCCAGCCCGTAAGCCAGCGCCGACATCGAATTGCGCGTCGTATCGTTGCCCCCGACGATCAACAGGATCAGATTGCCGATGAATTCATACTGATCCATCTCCGCCATCGCGTCCGAATGGATCATCATGCTGATCAGATCGGGGGTCGGTTCCTTGCCGACCTTGGCGTTCCACAATTGCTGGAAATAGGCGCCGCATTCGAACATGTATCCGAGCCGCTGCTTGCGCAACTCCTCGGTCTTGACGAGCTCGATATCGCCCGCCCAATCGGACCAGAAGGTCAGCTTGCGGCGATCTTCCCAGGGGAAATCGAACAGGATCGCCAGCATCTGCGTGGTCAGCTCGATCGACACGGTATCGACCCAGTCGAATTCCTTGCCATAATCCAGGCTGTCGAGGATTTCGGCCGTGCGCATCCGGATATTTTCGGTCATCCGCGCCATTTCGCTCGGCGTGAAGGCGGGGGAGACGGCGCGGCGCTGGCCGGTATGTTTGGGCCGGTCCATCGCGATGAACATCGGCATCCGCACGTCGCTCTCGGGGATGAAATCGGCGAGCGTGATGCCACCGGCCTCGGAGGAGAACACCTCGGGCAGCGATTCGGCTTCGACGATCGGCTTGTAGCTCGCGATCGACCAATAGGGACCGAAATCGGAATGCTCGGTATAATGCACCGGATCGCTGGCGCGCAGCTCCGCGAACGGGGCCTGCCAGATATCGTCGCGGTACAGCTCGGCCCGGCTGACGTCGAGCGGATCGACCGGAGCCTTGGCCGGTGGTTGCACCAGAGTCGCCATCACCCACTCTCCTTCGAAGGCGAGAGAAGCCGTAACTGACACTTATGTCAATAGCGGTGCGCCGAGTTGCGGGCGCACGGCGATCAGGCGCGGCGGAATAGTGCCCTGAACCAGCTCTTGCCGCTGCCCGACTGGAGCACACCGCGACGGAAGGCGCGTACGCCGATCGCGATGAAGATCGTCACCCACAAGGCCTGCCAGGCGAGCGCCGCGAGGTTGGGCCACAATTCGGGCGATTGCGCCGCGCGGCCGGCCATCGCGAAGGGCGAGGAGAGCGGAAATATCTGTGCGAAGGCCGCGATCCAGCTGTGTGGTTGCGACACCGCGACCGCCGACAGGCCGAACATCGAGACGTTGACGATGGTGATCGGCAGCGAGAGCAGCTGGATCTCGCGCACGGTCGACGCCTGCGCGCCGACGCTGAGGAACACCGACCCGAGCAGCATGTACGCCATCGTGAAATAGGCGAAGAACAGCAGGGTGAACAACGGCATACCCATTGCCGGCGTCAGTGAATGGAGGCCGGCGGCCATGCCCGCCGGCATCAGGCTGGCGACCTGGGTGAGGAGCGTGCCCCAGAACAGCAGGAAGGTCGCCGCGACGCCGAACGTGCCGATCAGCTTGCCGAAGAACACCGATTCGAGCGGCACGGCGGCGGCGAGGATCTCGATCACCTTGTTGCCGCGTTCCTCGGCGATCCCGCTGACCACCTGCCCGGCGAGCAGCAGCGTGAGGAAGAACAGCGCGAACACCGCGAAAAAGCCCGATTCGTGTCCGCGGCTCATCGCGGGGGTGGAGCGCGAGACGGAGGTCATCGTCGCGGTGCTGAGCGCGTCGCCGCCACCGCTCCGCGCGGCGCGCAGCGTTTCCTCGGCCAGTTGCGCCAGATAATTGGCGGTGCGCTCGCCCTTGATGGCATAGAGAATCTGCGGCCGATCAAGCGGGCCGTAGAGTACCGCCGGGACAGCGATATCCTTGTCGTCGATCAGCGCGCGCGCCTGGCTGGCGGGATCGGCGGCGGGCGCCTCGGTCTGGAGCATCGGCGGCGCGTCGCCGGGTTCGCGGAACACCCGGCGCAGGCGCGCATCCACCGCGACCATGTCGCGCGCAGCATCGCCGGCGACGATCGCGACGATGCGGTCCTTGTCACCCGCTCCCCCCGCCGCCGCGCTGGCTTCCAACCCGCCGATCGCGCCGAACGACCCCATGATGACGGGCGCGAACAGGAAGATCAGGAAGGTCGGCGTGAATACGGTCGCGACGAAATCGCGCCGCGCGATGGTCAGCGTCTGGCGCACCATGATCGCGAACCGGTTCATGCCATTCCCTCCAGCGCACCCGAGCCGACGATCTTGACGAACGCGTCGTGCAAGCGCGGGCGTTCGATCGACAGGCCCGAAATGCCGTAGCCTGCGGCGATCAGCTTGCTCAGCACATGCTCGGTGCCTTCGCCGGGCACCATGAAGCGCCAGCCGTCCCCCTGATGTTGCGCGTCGGCGGGCAGCAGCGCGGCGATGTCGGGCGAATCCGCGCGCGGGGTATAGAGCGCTTGCATCGGCAGCAGCGCGCGTGCCTCGTTCACCGTGCCAGCGAAGCGCACCCTTCCCCCGGCGATGATCGACAGCCCGTCGCACAGCCGCTCGGCATGCGCCATGACATGGGTGGACAAGACGATCGTCGCGCCCCTAGCGCGCTCGGCCAGGATCAGCGCCTCGAGCCGCTCCTGATTGACCGGATCGAGCCCCGAAAAAGGTTCGTCGAGCACGAGCAATTCGGGGCGGTGGACGACCGAGCCGAGCAGCTGGACGAGCTGCGCCATGCCCTTGGAGAGCTTGCGGATCTTGGTGTCGGCGGCATGGCCCAGGCCGGCGCCATCGAGCAATTCGACCGCGCGCTTGCGCCCGGTGCGCAGCGGCAGGCCGCGCAGCGCTCCCATGAAGGCGATCGCCTCCTTCGCCTTCATCGCCGGATAGAGCCCGCGCTCCTCGGGCAGGTAACCGACGCGGTCGCTCACCTCGCGCGGGCGGGTCGTGCCGAGCAGCGATCGCTCGCCGCCATCGGGCTCGATGATGCCGAGCAGCATCCGCAGCGTCGTCGTCTTGCCCGCGCCGTTGGGACCGAGCACGCCGTAGATCGCGCCGGTCGGCACCGCGATGTCGACACCCTCGACCACGCGCTTGCCGCTGAAGTTCTTGACCAGGCCGCGCGCGCTGATCGCGAAGGGGTCGCTCAACGAAAAAATCCTCTGGTCATATGCCGGGCGTGGTAGCGGGTCGGCGTGGCGCAAGACAAGTCATTCGCGGAAGCCTTGAGCAGGAAAGCGGCGGAGCTGGGCTTCGCGGCGTGCGGGGTGGCGC
>JALYTP010000293.1 GCA_030854225.1 Pseudomonadota bacterium | reverse complement strand
CGACGATCTGCGCCGCGTCGAGGCGTCGGGCATGTTCTCCAACAACGGCCCGGAGGTGCGCGCGTTCGAACGCGACGTGACCGCGCAGCTGTTCGGCGGCACCGGCGCGAGTCTCGCGGTGGGGAACGCGACGCTCGGGCTGATGATCGCCTTGCGCGAGGCGGCGGGGATGACGCCGCGTCCCGGTGCGCTCGCCCTGATGCCCGCGCTCACCTTCGCCGCGACCGCGCAGGCGGCGCATTGGGCGGGGCTCACGCCGCTCATCTGCGATATCGATCCCGACGACTGGCAGATGGCGGCGCGCGAGGAAGACCGGTTGATCGCGCAATATGGCGATCGCATCGCGGTGTTGTTGCCCTATGCCACGTTCGGCAACGCGATCGACCTCGATCGCTACACCTGGTTGCAGCGCGAGACGGGCGTTGGCGTGGTGATCGACGCCGCCGCCTCGCTCGGCACGCTGGCAGCGGACGGCACCGGGTTCGCCGCCGGGACGCCGTTCGCCACGGTCTTTTCGATGCATGCCACCAAGACTTTCGCGGTGGCCGAAGGGGGCCTTGTTTATTCCGGCGATGCGTCGCGGATCGCGCGGTTGCGCGCGATGGCCAATTTCGGGTTCGAGGGCGGGCGCAGCGCTACACTCCCCGGCATCAACGCCAAACTGCCCGAGGTGATCGCGGTGATGGCGCGCGCCAAGCTGGCCGCGATCGACGACGTCTGCGCGCACCGCGCCGCGCTCGAGCAGGCATATCGCGACACCCTCGCCGGGTTCACGGTGCAGGCGGTATCGGGCAAGCGCCGCGCGAGCCAGTTCATGCCGGTGCTGTTGCCCGCCGCGCTGGCCCCGCGCCGCGATGCGATCGCCGCCGCGCTGGAGGCGCGCGGCATCGGCAGCGGGCGCTATTTCAGCCCACATCTCGCCGAGCAGCCGTTTTTCCAGGCGATTTCACTGATCCAGCCGACCCCGGTCGCCGATGCGGTGGCGGCACGGATGTTGTCGCTGCCGATCACCGATGCGATGACGATCGACGATGTCGTCCATGTCGCGCGCACCTTTGCCGAGATCTGCGCCGCCGAGACGCGCACCCCCGCGCGCCCGGAATACCCCGCCGTCGCCGAAACGCTGATCGTCGGCGGAGGGCCCGCCGGCACCGCGTTGCTGACCGCGGCGACCAAGCGCGGACTGCTGCCCGACCTCGCGCGCGGTCTCGTCATCGTCGAACGCGACGCCGCGCTCGGCGGCGGGCGGCTGGGCAGATATGCGATCAATTCGGACAGCACCGCGCAGACCTTCCTCAGCGCGGTGAAGGATAACGTCCATCCGGATATCGCCGCGATCGAACAGCATCCGGTGGGCCGCGCGGTCGCCGCGCATGTCGATCATCTCGGCGTCCCGCTGCCCGAGGCGGGGCCGCTGCTGCGTGAAACTGGCGAACGGCTCGCGCGGATCGTCGCCGCGAACGGCGGCAAGGTCCTCACCCGGTACGCGGTGATCGGCACCCGGCGCACCGCCGATGGCCTGTGGGCGACGCGCATCCGCGCTGGCGACGGGCAGGAGTTCACCCAATTGTCGCGCCACGTCGTGATCGCGACCGGAGGGCACCAGCCGCTCGACCGGCTCGCCGCGCAGACGGTGGCGGGCGCGCCGTTGCATCAGCTCGCCGGCGGCAAGCTCCTCCAGTCGGACGAGGTGCTCGCGCTTGGCGGGCTGCACCGTGTCGCCGATCTGCTCGCCGCGAAGCGCAACCCCCGGGTCGCCGTGATCGGCGGATCGACCAGCGCGGTGACGGCGGTCGCGCTGATGCTGCGTAGCCGCCCCGGCATCGCCTTCGGGGCCGGGGGCGTCACCTTGCTCCACCGCCGCCCGCTGCGACCCTTCTATCCCTCGGTCGAGGCGGCACGGGCGGAGGGCTTCGCCGATTTTGGCCCCGACGATATCTGCCCGGTGTCCGGATTCGTCTACCGCCTCGCCGGGTTCCGGCTCGAGGCGCGCGAATTGATCCTGCGCCAGCTCGGCGTGGACGGCCGCGCGCCCGATCCGCGCGTGCGCCTGCACCGCATCGCCGGCGACGACGACGTGGAGGCGCGGGACCTGATCGCGGGCGCCGATCTTGTGGTCGCCGCGCTCGGCTACCGCCCGCACGCGCTGCCGATCGCGGGTAGCGACGGCGCGCCGATCGCGCTGGCCAGTGACCGGGGTCTGCCGATGGTCGATCCGCATTGCCGCGTGCTCGATGCCGATGGCACGCCAGTGCCGGGATTGTTCGGGATCGGCCTCGCGGCGGGCTTCGTGCCCTGGGGTCCGCTCGGCGGAGAGAAGAGTTTTCGCGGCCAGGCCAACGGGCTGTGGCTGTGGCAGAACGATGTCGGGCTGATGATCGTCGACCAGATCCTTGCCCGCCGCGCGCAGGCCGCCGCATGACCGCGCCATCCGCGCCGACCGTCAGCGTCATCATGGCGGCGTATAACGGCGCGGACCTGATCGGCGAGACGCTCGCCAGCCTGAAGGCGCAGACCTTCGGCGATTTCGAGCTGATGGTGGTCGACGATCGCTCGACCGACGATACGCTGGCGGTGCTGCGCGCCGAGACCGATCCGCGCATCCGCGTGATCGCCGCCGAGGAGAATCAGGGCGTCGTGCGCTCGCGCAATCGCGCCGTGGCGGCGGCGCGCGGGCGCTATCTCGCCGCGCTCGATCATGACGATCTGTGCCACCCCGACCGGTTCGCGCGGCAGGTCGCCTTTCTCGATGCGCACCCCGATACCGTGCTGGTGGGGACGGGATCGGATGTGATCGAGGACGGGGTGATCCATCCCTCGCGGCTCGCGCCGCTCACGACCCCGGCACTGGTCGAATGG
>JALYTP010000292.1 GCA_030854225.1 Pseudomonadota bacterium | reverse complement strand
TGCTGTTGGTCGAGAAGAGATTGCCAAGCGATGCCGACAGCAACTGGACCATGCCGGTCAGGCTGAACTTGGGGTACAAATCCGCGACCGCGACGCCGATGTCGGCGGTCGCCGCGGCGAGGTTGCGCTCAGCCGCGCGCACATCGGGGCGGCGCCGCAAAAGATCGGACGGCAACCCGGCGGGAATGATCGGCGTTGCCGCCAGCACCGGCCCGGGCTGCTGCAATTCTGTCAGCAGCGCTTCGGGCGGTTGCCCGAGCAGAATGCCGAGCGAATGGATGCGGACTTGCGTATCCGCACGGATAGGCTCGAGCCGCGCCTGAAGTGTGGTGAGCGAGCTTCGCTGGCGCGGGATATCGACCTGCGGCGCCAGCCCAGCCTTCGCCACATTGCCGGCGATACGCAGCGCGCCCTGCTGACGGGCGATCTCCTGCTCGACCACCGCCGTCTGATCCTGGTCGAGCCGAAGCGCGAAATAGGCCTGCGCAACTTCGGCCGTCAAAGTCACCGCGGCATCACGCCGGTCCCATTCCGCCGCCGCGCCGCGCGCACGCGCCGCCTCCACGCCGCGCCGGCCACCGCCGAACAAGTCGAGTTCCCAGCTCGCGTCGAACCCTAACGCGTAGGTCGTGATGCCGCCGCCCGGCAAGGCGACACCGCCGGTCGAACCGCTCGGCCCCGATCCGCCACTCCCGCCCGAGAACAACCGCGCAAGCGAGGCGAAACCGGCATTCTTGGAAAATTCGACATGGCTGACATTGGCGTCCCCATTGAGCGTCGGCTTGCCCACCGCACCGGCCTGGATTTCCTGAAGCCGCGCCTGGCGCACGCGCGACGCAGCGATCGCCATGGTCGGATTGTCCTTCAGCGCGCGCGTGACGAGATCGTCGAGCCGTGGATCGCCGAACGCCGCCCACCACCGCGCCGGGTCGATCGTCGCACCCGAACCCGGCGCGATCTGCGGGCCGGCATAGCGCGCCGGCACCGCCATTTCGGGCGGATGATAATTCGGCCCAACGGTACACGCGGATGCCGTGAGCGCGATCCCCAGCGAGAGCCCGATCTTTTTCCGCATCAATGGGCCATCCCTTTTCCGCCGCCGCCGCTCTTGTCCGGCCGCATCAACAACACGAACGGCGTGGCGATGAGCACGACGACCATCATCGACCGATAGACATCCGTGAACGAGACCATCGCCGCCTGCCGCTGCAATTGCGAGAACAGCACCGCGATCGGCGTCATCGTCGGATCGCCCACCCCACCGAGCGCCCCGCGCGCCTTCTCCAGCCAATCGGTATAGTTCGGATTGAGCGGATTGAGCGGCGCGACCATCGACGATTGGTTGTGCTGCAACGCGTTCGCGAACATCGTCTGCGCGCTGGAAATGCCGATCGATCCGCCAAGGTTGCGCGCGACGTTGAGCAGGGCCGATGCTTGTGGCGTCTTGTTCTGCGGCAACCCGACATAGGCGACCGCGTTGATCGGCACGAACAGGAACGGCAGTGCCATTGCCTGATACAGCCGCGCGACCGCCGCGTCCCAGAACGAAATATCTGCGGTGAGATGGGTCATGTTCCACAATGCCGCCGCCTGGACGAGCAGCGCCGGGATCAACAGCAATCGCGCATCGACCTTACCCGTCAGCCGTCCGGCGAACGGCACCGCGATTAGTGTCGCCACACCCCCTGCGGTGAGCGCGAGACCAGCCTGGAACGAGCTATAGCCGAGCACCTGCTGCAACATCTGCGGGATCAGCTGCGTCGTGCCGAACAGGATCATGCCGGTGATACCCATGACGAGCAGCGTCAGCGAGAAATTACGGTCCTTGAGCAACCTGAGGTCGATCACCGGATCGCGGTGGTTGAGCTCCCAGAACACGAGCGCGATCAGCGATGTTGCCGATATGCCCGCCGTCATGATGATGAACCCGCTGGCGAACCAGTCTTCGCGCAATCCGCGATCGAGCGTCAATTCGAAAAAACCCAGCCCCAGCGCGACGAGCAGCACCCCGATATAATCGATCCTCAACCCGTTCTTGATCTTTTCGGCCCGGTCGCTGCGGACCTGCTCGGGCTCGTCGACGAACAATTCCGTGAGGAAAAACGCCAGGATGCCGACGGGTACGTTGATCAGGAAAACCCAGTGCCAACTCGCCGTCTCGGTAATGTACCCGCCGAGCGTCGGCCCGAGCACCGGCCCCACCACCACCACGATGGCGAAGGCGGCGAATGCCATGCCGCGCTGACTGGGTGGGAAGGTATCGGCAAGCATCGATTGCTCGACCGGCGCGAGCCCGCCGCCGCCGATCCCCTGGAAGATCCGTGCGATCACCAGAGTCGAGAGATTGGGCGCAAGGCCGCAGAGAAGCGAGGACACCGTGAACAGCGCGATCGAGATCATGAAATAGCGCTTCCGCCCGATCGCGGTGGTCAGCCAGCCCGAGATCGGGATGACGATCGCGTTGGCGACGAGATAGCTGGTCAGCACCCACGTCGCCTGGTCGGTCGTGATCGACAGGCCACCGGCGATATGATCGAGCGACACGTTGGCGATCGAGGTATCGAGCACCTCCATGAAAGTCGGGATCGAGATGATGAGGACGATCAGCCACGGGCTGTAGCGTCCGGCGGCGGAACGTTCGCCGTGCCAGCCCTCGTTGCCGGCCGCGGAGGCGGCGCTCGCCATCTCAGCGCACCTTGACCGTGGGCACCACCGACATGCCCGGGCCGAGCGGATATTTCGCCGGATCGGGGCTGCCTTTGTCGCGGTCGAACTCGATCCGCACCGGCACGCGCTGCACGACCTTGACGTAATTGCCGGTCGAATTCTGCGGCGGCAGGATCGCGAACGCAGCGCCAGCGC
>JALYTP010000291.1 GCA_030854225.1 Pseudomonadota bacterium | reverse complement strand
GACGACGCGGGATTTATTCCCGCGTCGGCCCTGCCGCATAATCCGCGTCGCTCACCGGCTCCATCCACTCCACCGCCTTGCCGTCGAGCGCTTCCTGGATCGCGATATGCGTCATCGCATTGGTGGAAGTCGCGCCGTGCCAGTGCTTTTCGTTCGGCGCGAACCACACCAAGTCGCCGGGGCGGATTTGCTCGATCGGGCCGCCGTCGCGCTGGACCCAGCCCAGGCCGAAGGTGACGATCAGCGTCTGGCCCAGCGGGTGCGTGTGCCACACGGTGCGCGCGCCCGGCTCGAACGTGACGCTGGCGCTCGCAACCCGCGCGGGATCGGGCGCGGAGACGATCGGATCGATCCGCACCGTGCCGGTGAACCAGTCGGCCGGGCCCTTGGCGGATGCCCGCGCGCCGCTGCGATAGATCTCCATTGCCCGCCATCCTTCATTCGAAAGCCGCCGCGCCGCCGCGGAATACGCGTCGAACGTATCGTGTCGCGCGTGGTTCACCGGCGCCGAGCGTCGCGTCCGAAAACGCTCGTCCTCTCGCCCGCTCTGGTAAATAACGTTGCGTCCCGCGCCTGCCGGGGCAAGACGTTGCTGCACACCAGAGGAGATGCCGATGATCGCCTTGATCGCCCTGCTGCTCGCCGCCCAGCCCGCAGCGCCCGACGCCGCCACCGCGCGGGCCGAGCGCGTGCTCCGCGCCGCACCGATCATCGACGGGCATAACGATCTCGCCTGGGAAATCCGCGCAGGTGCCGACGCCAAGGTCGAAAGCGTGGACCTCGCCCGCGATACGCGCGCGCTGCCCCACCCGCTCCAGACCGACATCCCGCGGCTGCGCAAGGGGCATGTCGGCGGGCAATTCTGGTCGGTCTACATCCCCGCCGACGTGACCGGCCCGCGCGCGGTGGAGATGACGCTCGAGCAGATCGATATCGTCAAGCGCTTCGTCGCCGCCAATCCCGCGACGTTCGAAATGGCGCGGACCGCCGCCGATATCCGCCGTATCCAGCATGACGGCCGGATCGCCTCGCTGATCGGGGTCGAGGGCGGGCACCAGATCGACGGGCGGCTGTCGGTGTTGCGGCGTTACCGCGATCTCGGCGTCGGCTACATGACGCTGACCCATGTCAAGAGCCTCGACTGGGCCGACAGCGCGACCGACGCGCCGCGCGCCGGCGGGCTGAACGCCTTCGGGCGGAAGGTGATCGCGGAGATGAACCGCGTCGGCATGATCGTCGATGTGAGCCATGTCGCCGACACGACGATGGCGGCGGCGATCAAGGCCTCGGAGGCGCCGGTGATCGCCTCGCATTCCTCGGCCCGCGCGCTCGATCCGGCGCCGCGCAACGTGCCCGACGACCTGCTCCGCGCGATCGCGGCGAACGGCGGGGTGGTGATGGTCAATTTCTACCCGTCGTTCCTGTCGCCCGGCTGGCGCGCGTGGGACAAGGCGCGGACCGATTACGGGAAGGGCCTGGGCGTGCCGACCGACGTCTATGGCGAGCGGGCACCGGCGCCGCTTGCCGCATGGGACGCCGCGCACCCGGCGCCGCGCGTCACCGCCGCGATGGTCGCCGACCATATCGACCATATCGCGCGCGTTGCGGGGCATGATCATGTCGGGATCGGCGCCGATCTCGACGGGATCGACGGCACCGGGCCGGAGGGCATCAGGGGCGTCGACGGCTATCCGCTGGTGTTCGCCGAACTCGCGCGGCGCGGGTGGAGCGACGCCGATCTCGCCAGGCTTTCGCAGGGCAATATCCTGCGCGTGATGGAGCAGGTCGAGGCGGTGTCCCGGTCGCTGGAGGGCCAGCCGCCGATCGACGCCACCGACACCTATTGAGGGCGCGCCGGGCGCCCCGCCCAGCGCAGCAGCGCATAGCCCGCCAGTGCCGACACGATGGAGCCGAGCAGTACGCCGATCTTGACCTCGTCCATCATCGCGGGTGCGCCGGGGAAGGCCAGGCCGCCGATGAACAGGCTCATCGTGAAGCCGATCCCGGCAAGCAACGCCACGCCGTAGACCTGCGCCAAGCCGACCCGCCCGGGCAAGCGCGCGAAGCCGAGCCGGGTCGCCATCCAGATACTCCCGAAAATACCGATCTGCTTGCCGAAGAACAGCGCCAGCGCGATGCCCAGCACCAGCGGCGCGCCCAGCGTGGCGGCATCCGTACCGCCGAGCGCCACCCCGGCATTGGCGAACCCGAACAGCGGCACAATCGCGAAGGCGACCCACGGGCTGAGCGCGTGTTCGAGCCGGTGGAGCGGCGAGGCGTGGACATCCTGCGCGACGGGAATCACCATCGCGGCCAGCACCCCGGCGACCGTCGCGTGGACGCCGGAGCGCAGCATGAACAACCACAGCAGCGCAAAGCCGACAAGATAGGGCCACAGCCACCGCACGCGCCACCGCCCGAGCGCGATCATCACGATCAGCACGATCGCTCCCGCGCCGAGATCGAGCAACGAGATGCCGTGGCTATAGGCCAGCGCGATGATCGCAACCGCGCCCATATCGTCGACGATCGCGACGGTGGTGAGGAACAGCTTGAGCGACGCCGGCACCCGGTCCCCCAGCAACGCCAGCACGCCGATCGCGAACGCGATGTCGGTCGCGGCGGGGATCGCCCACCCGCCACGCAGGCCCGGATCGCCGCGCGTGACGATCAGATAGATCAGCGCCGGCACCGCCATCCCGGCCAGCGCGGCGATCACCGGGAGCCGCCGGTCCGCCGGGCGCGACAGCTCGCCCGCCACCAGCTCGCGCTTGATCTCCAGCCCGACGAGCAGGAAGAACAATGCCATCAACCCGTCGTTGATCCACAGATGCACGCTCATCGAGCCGATAGCGGGGGCCAGCAC
>JALYTP010000290.1 GCA_030854225.1 Pseudomonadota bacterium | reverse complement strand
GCCGCCGACGGCTCCCCGGTGCGCAATTTGGGACTGTGCGTCGCCAATGCGCATCTCGAGGTGAAGTCGATCATCGCCTCGCCGGTTGCCACGGGCATGGCCTGCCTGAGCGAAGAGGAGCGCGAACTGGGCGTCGCGCTGGTCGAGATGGGCGCCGGAATCACCAACGTCTCGCTGTTCGCCGGCGGGATGCTGGTCGGGCTGACCTCGATCCCGTTCGGTTCGGGCGACATCACCGACGACGTCGCCTCGGCTTTTGGTACACGCCGCGCGCAGGCCGAGCGTATGAAGTGCTTCCACGGATCGGCCAACGCTTCGCCGCGCGACAATCACGAGATGATCGACGTCGCGCCCATCTCGGCCGAGGACGAGGGCGGCGAGGGCACGCGCATCACCAAGGCGCAGCTGATCGCCGTGATCCGTCAGCGGCTCGAACATCTGATGGGTGAGGTGCAGAAGGCGCTGGTCGATCTGAAATTCGAAGGGCCGGTCGGGCGGCAGGTCGTGCTGACCGGCGGCGGCGCCGAGTTGAAGGGCATCGCCGATTATGCGCAGCAAGCGTTGGGACGTTCGGTACGCATCGGGCGTCCGCGTGGGCTGGTCGCCTTGCCCGAAGCGCATTCGGGGCCGGCCTTCGCGACGCTGGCGGGGCTCGCCTTCTATGCCGCGGCGAACCCGGTCGATCTGCGCGCGCTGTCATCCGACGGGCAGATCGTGCACCGGCCCAGAGGGTTGGCGGTGTTCCGCCGGCTGGTCGCTGCGGCGCGGGCGAATTATTGACACCAATATTACCAGATTTGGCGGTTCTCGCTGGAATGACCGCAAGTGATGGTGCAGAAGGTTAACGAGCAAGGGGCCCCGCATCGCGGGGATGTTGTGGAGACTGGGCGATGAGCATCGAATTTCTTCCTCCCGAGGTGGATGACCTGACGCCGCGCATCGCGGTGATCGGCGTCGGCGGCGCGGGCGGCAACGCCATCGCCAACATGATGCGCGCGGAGGTCCAGGGGGTGGATTTCCTCGTCGCGAACACGGATTCGCAGGCGCTGAAGCAATCGACCGCATCGCACCGCATCCAGTTGGGCGCGAAGATCACGCAAGGGCTGGGCGCGGGCAGCCGGCCGGAAATCGGGCGCGCGGCGGCCGAGGAGACGATCGAACAGGTCGCCAAGACGCTGGAGGGGAGCCATATGTGCTTCATCGCCGCGGGCATGGGCGGCGGCACCGGTACGGGTGCAGCGCCCGTCATCGCCAAGGCGGCGCGCGACATGGGCATCCTGACGGTCGGCGTGGTGACCAAGCCGTTCGCTTTTGAAGGCAGCCGTCGCGCCAAGGCGGCCGAGGCGGGTATCGAGGAATTGCAGAAATACGTCGATACGCTGATCGTCATCCCCAACCAGAACCTGTTCCTGGTCGCCAACGCCAACACCACCTTCAAGGAAGCGTTCCTGATGGCGGACGAGGTGCTGCAACAGGGCGTGCGTGGCATCACCGATCTGATGGTGATGCCGGGCCTCATCAACCTCGACTTCGCCGACGTTCGCTCGGTGATGCAGGAGATGGGCAAGGCGATGATGGGCACCGGCGAGGCCGATGGCGACAATCGCGCGATCGAGGCGGCGCAGAAGGCGATCGCCAACCCGCTGCTCGACGGCGTCAGCATGAAGGGCGCCAAGGGCGTGATCGTCTCGATCACCGGGGGTGAAGACATGCGCCTGCTCGAGGTCGACGAGGCGGCGAACCATATTCGCGAGCTGGTCGACGAAGACGCCAACATCATCTGGGGATCGGCCTTCAACCCCGAGCTGGAAGGCAAGATTCGCGTTTCGGTCGTCGCGACCGGGATCGAGGCGACCGATCGGGCAGAGGGGGCTCCGGCGTTGCCCGCCGCGACCACGACGCGCGCGTTCAGCTTCGGCGGTCTCAAGAAGCCGACTGAAACGACGCCGGCCGCGCTCGACGCCCCCGCGCCGGTTGCTGTTTCCGAAGAATCCCTGGACGCACCGGTCGCCGAGACGGCGGGGTCCGATGCCGTCGCCGAAGACGTCGCGAATGCTGAGGCGGGGCTGGATGCAGCCCCGGCATCGGAAGAAAATGCCGCCGACGAACTGGTTCTGGGCAGCGATGCCGAAATGCCGGCGCATGAAGAGACGGGCGAGGCGGTCGAGGAAGCACCTCCGCAGCGGCTGGTATTCGGGGATGATGTGCGGGCGGAAGCCGCGCCCGAACCCGCGCCGCGCCGACGCTGGCTGGGCGGTGTCGTGGCCGCGGACCCGGCACCGGAACCTGCTGCCGCAACCGAAGAAGCGCCGGCGGCACCGCGCGTCAAGCTGGGGGGCACCTTGTTCGAGCGGATGTCGAACGCCGCTCGCGGCGCACCGCGCGAGGATGGCGCCGAGGACAAGGATGCGCTCGATATCCCGCGCTTCCTGCATCGCCAGAACAATCAATAGGCGCCGCGCGCACCGGCCCGTCGCCGGTGCGCGTCGGTCCGGCGCGACACGCTGCGTCGGACATTGCGGGTTCATCTCGGGCGCGGTCTAACCCCTCATCGCCATGCGATTCTCTCTCCTCATCCCCATTCTCGCCACCGCCGGGGTGGCGTTCGTCGCGTCATCGCCTGGCGCGGCGCAGCTCGTCAGCCCGGCAGCCGCCCCGACGGATGCGGACGAGCTGGCGGCACAGATGCGCCAGCTGGCGAGCAATCCGCTCGATCTCGGCGCGCTGATCCATGCGGGCGAGCTCGCGCTCAAACTCGATGATCCGACCGCCGCCTCGGGCTTCTTTGCGCGCGCCGAGCGGATCGATCCGCGCAATGCCCGGATCCGCGCCGGGCAGGGGGGCGTGCTGCTCGCCGGCGAGCGGCCGGGAG
>JALYTP010000289.1 GCA_030854225.1 Pseudomonadota bacterium | reverse complement strand
CACCGCGGCGCGCGCGCACGGCCTGATCGCGCTCGACGGGGTGTGCAATGCGATCGACGATCCGGCGCGCCTCGCCGCCGAATGCGCGCAGGGCGCGATGTTCGGGTTCGACGGCAAATCGCTGATCCACCCGGCGCAAGTGGGTGCCGCCAACGCCGCCTTCGCGCCGACCGCCGATCAGGTGACGCAGGCCGAGGCGATCATCGCGGCGTTCGCGTTGCCCGAAAATGCTGCGAAGGGTGCGATCCGCGTCGGCGGCGCGATGGTCGAACGCCTGCACCTCGCCGAGGCCGAGCGCGTCGTCGCGCTCGCCCGCGCTATCGCAGCAGGCCGATCAGCAACGTCGCGTTGAGGGCGACGATCACCATTGTAATCACCCACGCGACGATCTTCAGCCAGCGCGGCGCGGCGAGCGTTCCCATCGTCGTCCGGCTGCCGGTGAAAACCACCAGCGGCACGATCGCGAACGGCAATTGGAGGCTCAGCACGACCTGGCTCAGCACCAGCAACTGCGTCGCGCCGCGATCCCCCATCGCACCGACGACGATCACCGCCGGAACGATCGCGGCCAGCCGCGTCACCATCCGCCGCAGCCAGAGCGGCATCCGCAGGTCGAGAAATCCCTCCGCCACGATCTGCCCCGCCAGCGTGCCGGTAACGGTCGAATTCTGCCCCGACGCGAGCAATGCGACCGCGAACACCACGCTCGCCAATCCGGCGCCCAGCGTGGGCGACAACAAGCGATACGCGTCCTGGATCTCGGTGACGTAGGGGCCGTGTCCGTGAAACGCGGCGGCCGCCAGGATGAGGATCGCCGCGTTGATGAACAAGGCGAACGTCAGCGCGACGTTGCTATCGATCGTCGCATGGCGGATCGCGTCGCGCTTGCCCGCCTCGTCCTTGGCGAAGCGCCGCGTCTGCACGATCGAGGAATGGAGGTACAGATTGTGCGGCATCACCGTCGCGCCCAGAATGCCGATCGCCAGATACAGCATCGTCGGGTCGGTGACGATCCGCGCGGTGGGCAGGATACCCCCCGCAATCCCCGCCAGGCTGGGCTTCGCGACCGTCAGTTCATAGGCGAAACACCCCGCGATCACGATCAGCAGCGCGACGACCACGCTTTCCAGCTTGCGGAACCCGAAGCGTTGCAGCGCCAGGATCAACAGCACGTCGAGCGCGGTGAGGCATACCCCCCACACCAACGGCATGCCGAACAGCAATTGCAGCGCGATCGCGGTGCCCAATACCTCGGCCAGATCGCAGGCAACGATCGCGATCTCGCACAGCACCCACAAGGCGATGTTGATCACCGGCGGGTAATGCGCGCGGCACGCCTGCGCGAGATCGAGCCCGGTCACGATGCCCAGCCGCGCCGACAGCGCCTGCAACACCATCGCCATCAGGTTCGACAGCAGGATGACCGACAGCAGCGCATAGCCGAAGGTCGATCCACCGGCGAGATCGGTCGCCCAGTTGCCGGGGTCCATATAGCCGACCGCGACCATGTATCCCGGCCCGGCGAAGGCGGCGACCTTGCCCCAGAAGCGGCCCTTGCCGGCCGGCACCGCGACGGTGCGAAAGCTCTCGGCGAGCGAGGGTCGGGTGGCCATCAGGTCAATACGCCGGGTCGGCCGGAAAGGATGCGGCGACCGGCAAGATCAGATGACCTCGATCTTGTAATGGTGCCACGCCATGATCGCCGCCGCGCCGCGGTGCGGGCGCCACGCCTCGGCCAGCTCGCGGATCTGCTTCTCGCTCGGGCGTTCCTCATGCCCCAGCATCCGCCCGATCTCGATCTGCACCGCCAGGTCGCCCGCCGGCCAGATATCCGCGCGCCCCTCGGCGAACAGCAGGTAGATTTCCGCCGACCACCGCCCGATTCCCTTGACCTTGACCAGCTGCGCGATCGCGTCCTCATCATCCTGCGGCAGGTTCTCCAGATCGAGCCGGCCACTGGTGACTTCCTCGGCCAGGCTGCGGGCATAGCCCGCTTTCTGGCGCGACAGGCCGGCGGCGCGCAGCTGCTCGTCGCTCGCGACCGCGACGTTGGCGGGTTGCTCCAGGTCGCCGCATTGCTCCTCGAGCTTGCGCCAGACCGCCGCCGCCGCCGCGACGCTGACCTGCTGACCGACGATCGTGCGCAGCAACGTGCCGTAACCGCGCTCGCGGAGGCGCGGTTCGGGGTAGCCGGCGCGGGCGATCGCGGCGGCGAAGGCAGGCTCGCGCGCGGCAAGCTCGTCGAGCCCGGCTTGCAGCTGTTCGGCGCTCAATCCCATGAGATGTTTCCTTGATTCGCGTTGCCCGCGGCGGCATGGCGAGGGTTGCCACCGTGGAGGATCCGCATGCCCAAGCTTATCGTCGTGACCCGCGAAGGGGAAGAACGCGAGATCATGGGCGACAGCGGCCTTTCGGTGATGGAGGTGATCCGCGACGCCGGGATCGACGAAGTGCTGGCGCTATGCGGCGGTTGCTGCTCGTGCGCTACCTGCCATGTGCATGTCGACCCGGCGTTTGCGGCCAAACTGCCGAAGATGAGCGAGGACGAGAACGATCTGCTCGACTCGTCGTCGGATCGCGACGATCGCTCGCGCCTGTCGTGCCAGATCGAGTTCACCGATGCGCTCGACGGGCTGAAGGTGACGGTCGCGGCCGAGGATTGAGCGCGAATCTTCACACTCTTCACACGCTGGCTTCACACGCTGGCGCGTGTTGCGGGGCGCGACGGCGCTGGCGTGTGCCGGACAGGATCAGGGCGCGATTCGAAGCGAGCGGGCGACATGCCGCATCATGCCATATCGCCGTTCCTGTAGGACAGCCCCGCGATTCAGCGCGACGCGTCCCCCTCAGCGCGCCGCGATCGCATACAGCGCG
>JALYTP010000288.1 GCA_030854225.1 Pseudomonadota bacterium | reverse complement strand
GCCCTCGCCGATATGCGCCTCCGCCAGCACGGCGATGTGGCTGCCGCGAAAGCTGTGGCACGCGATGCCCTGCCCGCTGCCCGGTGTCCCGCCCTGCCAGCCACCGAGCGACGCCGCCGTCGACAAACACCGCGCCAGCCGCGCATCGCCGCCGAGCATGCCGATGCGGAACGACACCGGCTCGCTGTTCGCGGCATGCGCCAGCTCATCCAGGAAGCATTCGTTGAAGAACGCGGTGTAGCTGTGCGCGCCCGATCGCCAATGCCCGGTCGGTACGCCGATATTGGCCGGGTGATGATCGACCGCATAGGCCGGCAGGCGATAGGCCGGCACCGCGCCCGCGACGGCATAGGCATCGCCAACGCCTTCGATCGAAAGCGCGGCATGCGCGGCGCGATCCTGCGACAGCAACCGCCCGGCCAGCTCGCGCCCGGTGGCGGGCGCGGCGATCTTGGCGAGCCAGCCGAGGATCTGCCCGTTCGCGCCGAGCCGCGCCGCCATGCGCGCGGCGGCGGGCGCGCGATAGCGATCGTGCATCATATCCTCGGCACGCGACCAGACCAGCGACACCGGGCGGTTGAGTTCGTAGGTGAGGCGCGCCGCCTGCGCCGCCACCTCATGCTCCAGATTGGCCCCGAACGATCCGCCGATCAGCATCGGGTGTACCACCACCTTGTCCCCGGCGATGCCGATTGCCGCCGCGGCGGCGGCGCGCGCGAGGCCCGGCGCCTGGGTCGGCAGCCACAATTCGAGGCGCCCGTCATGCCAGTGCGCCGCAGCAGTCATCGTCTCGATCGGCGCGTGGAGCGCTAAGTCGGCACTATATTCGGCCGTGACCAGTTGCGCGCCCTTGAACACCGCCGACAGATCGCCGAGCGCGGCCATGCGTTCGCCCGGCGCCTCGAACGCTGCGTCGAGCGCGGCGGCGATGCTGTCGTCGCCGATCAGGCTCCCGCGCGTACGGAAACGGGGGGCGAGCAAGTTGAGCGCCTTGTCCGCGGTCCACCAATTGTCGGCGATCGCGGCCACCCAGCGATCGGTGGTGACGATCCCGCGCATCCCGCGCAGCGCCTTCACCGCATCGCGGTCGATCGCGATCAGCATGCTGCCGCCGACCGGGCCCCGCCGCAGGCTGGCGAAGACCATATCGGGCAGGCGCACGTCCCCGGCGAAATTGGCCGATCCGTCGATCTTCGCCGGGCTGTCGAGGCGCTGCGCCGACTGGCCCGACAGCCGGTTGGCCCCGCCCCCGCGCAAGGGGAGTGGGCTGGGCAGCGATCCGCCCGCCGCGACCGCCGCCAGTTCGCCAAAGCGCAACCGGTCGTTCGCGTGGACGACGAACCCGCCCGCCGTGCCGCACGCCTGCCACCCCACGCCCCAGCGCTTCGCCGCCGCCTTGCACAGCAGCACACGCGCCGCCGCCCCCGCATCGCGCAGTGCCGCCTCGAACGCGCGGACCGAGGTCGAGCCGGCGGTGAGCATCAGCCCCGATCGCACGACATGGGCGTCGCGCAAGGGGGTGGGCAGCTTGTCGAACATGCCCTCGAACAGTTCGTCGGCGCCGAGCGGATTGGCGTATAGCGGGTTGAGCGGCGCAGCCTCGACCGCCACGGTGCGCCAGTCCGCGCCCAGCTCGTCGGCGACGATCTGCGGCAGCACGGTGTAGACGCCCTGGCCGTGTTCCGCCTGCGGCACGACCACGGTGACATGCCCGTCGACCCCGATCTTGAGCCAGGCCGACAGGATCGTCTCGCCCGGCAGCGCGGTGAGGTTCGGCGCATAATGGCGCGGCCAGATCGCCAGCGCGACGACGAGCCCGATACCGACACCGCCGCCGATCAGCAGCGTGCGCCGGTCGATAGGGTCGATCAGGTCGCGCGCCGCCATCGCCGCGCTCTACCCCGGCGCTGCGTGGTACGCCAGATCAGACGGCACGCGCCTCGGCGGCGACGATCGCGCGATAGGTCGTGCGCAGGCCGACCTTGTCGATCTTCTCGGTGCCGAGCCGGGGCAGCGGCGCGTCCGCGAACCAGATGCGCTGCGGCACCTTGAACGCGGCGATATGCGCGAAGAGGAAGCCGCACAGATCCTCGGTGGTGAGCCGCTCGCCACCGCGCAGATGGACGACCGCGCCCGGCACCTCGCCGAATCGCTCGTCGCTCAAGCCGAACACCGCCGCCTCGGCGACCGCGGGGTGTTCATACAGCGCCGCCTCCACCTCCTGGCACGAGATGTTCTCCCCGCCGCGGATGATGATGTCCTTCTTGCGGTCGACGATGAACAGATACCCGTCTTCGTCGAGATAGCCGATATCGCCGGTCAGAAAATATCGGTCGGCGGTGAAGGCGTCGGCGGTGGCCTGCGGGCGGCCCCAATATTCGCGGAAATTGGCGATCGAGCGGATCGCGATCTCGCCGCGCTCGCCCTGCGCCACCGGCTTGCCGTGCGCGTCGAGGATCGCGAGATCGACCAATGGGGCGGAGGCCCGCCCGATCGAATTGGGCTTGGCGAGATAATTGCCGCGCCAGTTGCCACAACCGATCGCGTTGGTTTCGGTGAGGCCGTAGCCGATCAGTGGCGCACCGCCCCCCATCTCCTCGTTCAACCGTCGCACATGCTCGATCGGTCGCGGTGCGCCACCGGCGGCGAAATCGGTGACGGTCGACAGGTCGTACTGCGCGCGGTTGGAGTGGGTCAGCATCTCGAAGCTCATCAGCGGCACCCCGACGAAATAGCTGATCCTTTCGGACTCGATCAGCCGCATCGCCGCTTCGGCATCCCATTTGGGCATGAGGACGAGCTTGCGGCCCATCGCGAAGCTTTGCAGCATCACCGGGATTTCGGCGGTGACGTGGAACAGCGGCACCGTCAGCAG
>JALYTP010000029.1 GCA_030854225.1 Pseudomonadota bacterium | reverse complement strand
CGGGGAAAGAGATCGGGATAGGCCAGCGCAAGCCGGAGCGCGACGCGCGACCCGCCCGAAAACCCCGCGATGATGACCCGTGACGGATCGACCGGATAGTGCGTCATGGCATGATGCGCGGCGAGGATCGCGAGCGGTTCGCGGCGGGCGATGGGGTTGTCGTCATTGCCCGACCGCGCGGCCGAGATGAAGATCAGCCCCAGCCGATCGAGCACCGGCCCCCAATCGCCCGGCAGGTGCGCGTCCTCCCATGGCGGGACGAATACGATCAGGCCGTATCCGGTCGCCGGTTTCGTCGCGGGAACACGGAGGTAAAAATGCTCCTGTGCCAGATCGACCGGCTGCTCGCGCAACCCCTTGCCCATCGCCTTCAGGCGCATCGGCAACTGCGCGGACGTCAGTGGGGTCAGCAGGCGCCGGGCGAGTTCGGCGTTGCTCGCAAGCGGGGTATCATCCTGGAATGTAGTCATGCCGCCGGTTTCCCCCGGGCGGTCCTGCGCCACGACGGATCGCGGCGCATAGGCGGAGAGCGCCAGCAGGGCGCCGAGGATCGTCACCTTGGTCAAGCGGTGACCCCGCCTCGAACGGTCCGGAAGATCGGCCATGCAGGCATTTGCCGCCAACGGCGCGGCGGATGGTTCGTTGATAGTCGAAACATGTCGGTGGCTGTCGCCAGATGCGGCTGGCAGGGCGGGCGGTCGCTGCTCGCGATCGTCGCGCGCGGCAAAGCGGCGACGGCATTTGACGTCCGGCGCGTGACCGATCATTTGCAGGCGATGACCATCCCCGCACTCTCCCGCCGCGATGCGCTGACCGCGCTCACCGCCAGCGCCGCCCTCGCCGCCCTTCCAGCCTCGGCCTCCACGGCATCTCCCCCCGCCGCCGCCGCGTTGCTCGACCAGTTCGCGTGGAAACTGCTCGAGCGCGAACCGGCGAACGCGACGCGACTCGGCATCGATACCGGGGTGCACGCCGCCCTGCGCGGGCAGCTCAGCGACAGCTCGCCGGCTGGGGTCGAGCGGAGCCGCCATTTCCTCACGGGCGCGCTCGCCGAACTGGCACGGGTGCCGCGCGCCGGGCTCGATCCGTCGACGCTGACCAGCGTGGCGGTGGCCGAAAGCGCGTTCCGCACCGCGCTCGATGGCATGGCGCTGCCCTATGGCGTGGCGACGATCGGCGACTGGCGCAATACGCCGTACGGGGTGATCCAGAATGTCGGCGCCTGGCTCGACGTGCCGCAATTGCTCGATGGCGATCAGCCGGTGCGGGGTGCCGCCGACGCGGATTATTATCTCGCGCGGTTGGCGGCCATGCCGGCACAGCTCGACGGTGAAACATTGCGCATCCGCATGGCGCGGCAGCAGGGCCTCGTCCCGCCCGATTTCCTGCTCGACAAGACGATCGTCGGCATGGTGCGCACCATCGCCGAGGCGGCGCGCCTTGACGGCCCGCTGATCGGCCCGCTGGCGCGCAAGACCACCGCCATTCCCGGCGACTGGACCGGCCGCGCGGTGAAGATCGTCAACGCGGTGGTGATCCCCGCGCTCGACCGGCAGCTGGCCGAACTGCGCGCGCAGCGTGCGGTCGCGGTCGGCGCGCCGGGACTCGGCGTGCGACCGCACGGCCCCGAATGGTATGCCTGGGGCCTGCGCGCGAGCACCACGACACGGCGCAGCCCGGCCGAAATCCACGCGCTGGGGGTGGCGCAGCTGGTCGATCTGCAGGCGCGGATGGATACGATCCTCAAGGGTTTCGGCCTGACCCAGGGCAGCGTCGCCGAACGCGCGACCGCGTTGCAGCACCGGCCGGGCATGGGCTTCCCCAACGACGACGAGGGCCGGCGCCAGATCGTCGCGTACATGCAGGGCAAGATCGATGCGATCCGCCCGCGCCTGCCGCGCGCGTTCCGCCGGATGGTCAAGGGCAATCTGGAAATCCGCCGCATGCCGCTGGCGCAGGAGCCGGGCGCGCCGGCGGCCTATGGCGGGCCGGGGTCGCTCGACGGATCGATCCCGGGGCGGATCTGGGTGAACCTCGGCGATCCGTCGATCCACAACAAGGTGACCATTCCCGATCTGGTGTTCCACGAAGGGATACCGGGGCATGTGTGGCAGGGCGATTATGCGCAGCAATTGCCGCTGATCCGCTCGATCCTGGCGTTCAACGCCTATTCCGAAGGCTGGGCGCTCTATGCGGAGCAACTCGCCGACGAACTGGGCATGTATGACGACGATCCCGCCGGACGGCTGGGTTACCTGATGGGGCTGTCGTGGCGCGCGGTGCGGCTGGTGGTCGATACTGGCATCCACGCGATGGGCTGGTCGCGCGCGCGGGCGCTGGCCGAATTCGTCGCCGCGACCGGGCTGCCGCCATCGAACGCCGAAAGCGAGATCGATCGCTATTGCGCGTGGCCGGGGCAGGCGTGCGGCTACAAGATCGGCCAGACCGAGATCAATCTACAGCGCGACCGGGCGAAGGCGGCGCTGGGCGCGCGGTTCGATCTGCGCGATTTCGATCAGGCGGTGGTCGATGGCGGCAACGTGCCGCTCGACGTGCTGGCGCAGAACGTGACGCGCTATATCGCCGGGGTGGCGAAAGGCTGAGGGTTGATCATGGTGGCGGGGGCGGCCTCGTCGCGCGCCGCCTCGCGCACGATCTCGGCGAGGATCGAAAAGGCCAGCGCGCGGCTGTCGCGGGTGCGGTCGACCAGCCCGATCGGTGCGTGGATCCGCGACAGCGCCGCCTCGGTCACTCCGAGCGTTCGCAACGCCTCGCAGCGGACGTCATGGGTGCGCACGCTGCCCATCGCGCCGATATAGAAGGCGTCGGTTGCCAGCGCGCGCAGCAGCATCGGCAGCTCGCGCTCGTGGTCGTGATCGAGCAGGACGATGGCGGTGCGGCGATCGACATACGGCGCGATATCGTCGCGCATCGGCGCCCGCCGCACGTCCATCCCACTGACGCCCGCGATCCGGGCGAGCGTCGATGCTTCACGTCCGTCGCCGGCGACGACCAGCCTAACGTCGGGCACGTAACGCCGGTGGAAAACGCCGTCGCGCCAACCGGTCGCGGCGAGGCGATCGTCGAGCGCGAAGGTCGGGGCGAACTCGGCCGAAACCGTGCGGCGCGCGCGGATCGCATCGCGGATACGGGCGATCGTTCGCGCATCGGGCGCCACCATCACCTGCAATGCCAGGCCCCCGCCGCACGGCAGGCGCAGATCGAGCCACGGCGATCCCGCGCCGATGCGCAACATGCCGCTTTCGCCGCGCGCGATCATCTCCAGCACCGCGCGGGCGATGGCCGGTTCGACGCAGCCGCCCGAGACATAACCGACGTAGCGCCCGTCGGACAGCACGGCCATGTGCGTCCCCGCCGGGCGTGGCGCGCCGCCTGTCACGCTGAGGATGGTGACGAGGGCACCGGGAATGCCTTCCGCGTCGCCCGTCTGGAGGAGGTCGAAGACCGTCGCATCGGACACGCCGTCATCGACCGGGTCGACTGCGACAAGATCGACCACCGCCTCGGGTCGTCGGGCCGGAACGGTCACGCCCTCGCCATCAGCTTGTCCAGCGTCACCGGATAGTCGCGCGTACGCACGCCGGTTGCATTATACACCGCGTTCGCCACCGCCGCCGCGACCCCGCACAGGCCCAGCTCGCCCACACCCTTGGCCTTCATCGGCGACGACACGGGATCGACCTCGTCGAGGAAGATCACCTCCTGATGCGGAATGTCGGCATGCACGGGGACTTCATAGCCGGCGAGATCGTGGTTGACAAAAAAGCCGAAGCGCTTGTCGACCGCCAATTCCTCCATCAACGCCGCGCCGACCCCCATCGTCATCGCGCCGATCACCTGGCTGCGCGCCGACTTGGGGTTGAGGATGCGCCCCGCCGCGCATACCGCCAGCATCCGCCGCACGCGGATTTCGTTGGTGTGCGCGTGAACGCCTACCTCGACGAAATGCGCAGCGAAGGTCGATTGCTGATATTTTTTGTCGAGATCGCCGTATTCGATCGCGTCCTCGGCGACGAGTTCGCCATCTCTGGCCGCATCGCCGAGTTTCGCGGTCCGGCTGCCCGATCGCACCTTGCCGTCCGCGAAATCGACATCGACATCGTTGAAGCCGAGTTTCTGCGTCACTTGCTCACGCAGCTTGACGCACGCGGCATACACGCCCGAGGTGGAGTTGTTCGCACCCCATTGCCCGCCCGATCCGCACGAGGCGGGCAAGTCCGAATCGCCCAGCGTCACGACCACCTGGTCGAGATCGACCCCCATCATCTCGGCCGCGGTCTGCGCGAGGATCGTGTAGCTGCCGGTGCCGATATCGGTCATGTCGGTCTCGACCGTCACCACGCCCTTGTGGTTCAGCCGCACGCGCGCGGCCGATTTGCCGGACAGGTTGTTGCGAATGCCCGCGGCCATGCCCATGCCAATCAGCCACTGCCCGTCGCGCCGCTTGCCGGGGTGCGCATCGCGCTTGTCCCAACCGAACTTCTCCGCCCCCCGGCGCAGACATTCGACCAACTGGCGTTGGGAAAAGGGGCGCTCGGGATGTTCGGGGTCGACCTGCGTATCGTTGATGGTACGAAACGCGACCGGATCGATGCCGAGCTTTTCGGCCATTTCGTCCATCGCGATCTCGAGCGCCATGAGGCCGGATGCCTCGCCCGGTGCGCGCATCGCGTTGCCCTCGGGCAGGTCGAGCACGGCGAGCCGCATCGCCGTCATCCGGTTGGCCCCGGCGTAAAGCAACCGAGTCTGCGAGGCGGCGGTTTCTGGCGATCCGTGGGGCAGGTCGCCGGACCAGCTCTCATGCCCGATCGCGGTGATCTTGCCGGCCTGGTCGGCGCCGATGCGAATACGCTGGATCGTCGCCGGGCGGTGCGTGGTATTGTTGGCGATGAGCGGGCGTTGCAACGCGACCTTCACCGCGCGCCCGGTCGCCTTCGCGCCCAGCGCCGCCATCAGCGCATCGGCGCGCACGAACAATTTACCGCCGAACCCGCCACCGACATAAGGCGAATCGAGCCTGACCCTGTCCTTGGCGATCCCGAGCGCCTTGGCGACATCACCCTTGCTCCACGCGATCATCTGGTTCGAGGTCCACAGCGTGACCTTGTCGCCGCTCCACATCGCCGTGGTGGCATGCGGCTCCATCATCGCGTGGCTTTGATCGGGCGTGGTGTAGGTGGTGTCGAGCGTCACCCGTGCGTCGGCAAAGGCACCCGCGAAATCGCCGGCGTCGGTCTGCGCGTCACCGGTAAACCCGCCGCTCGGCGCCATCGGCGCGTCGGGCTTCGCTGCTGCTAAATCGAACGCACCCGGCGCGCGGGCATAATCGACCTGCACCAGCGCAGCGGCGGCGCGCGCCTGTTCGAACGTTTCGGCGACGACCAGCGCGATCACCTGATGATAATGTTCGATCGTCGGCCCGCCGAGCAGCGTGGCGGTGTTGAAATTACCCTTGGCGATCTTGCCGGCATTGTCCGCCGTCACGATGGCGATGACGCCCGGCGCCGCTTTGGCCGCTGCCAGATCCATCGCCTTGATTCGCCCCTTGGCGATGGCCGACCCGACGATGAAGCCGTAGGCCGGATCCGGCGCGACATCGTGCCGTTCATAGGCATAGGGCGCGGTGCCGGTGGTCTTGAACTTGCCGTCGATCCGGTCGTGCGGTTTGCCCACCACCTTCAACCGGTCGATCGGGTTCTTGCCCGCGGGCGTATCGAATTTCATGCGCGCGATCCCTTGGCTTCGGCCATGACGGCGGCGATCGTGCGTTCGACCAGTGGCACCTTGAAGGCATTGTCGTGCGTCGGCCTGGCGCCCGCCATCAACGGCGCGGCGACGGCAGGAGCACCGCCGGGCATCTTCGCTTCGGCCGCCTCGACCCGCCACGGCTTGGGCGCGACCCCACCGACGGCGATTCGCCCGCTTCCATCGCGCTGGATGACGGCCGCGACCGACACGAGCGCGAAGGCATAGGACGCCCGGTCGCGCACCTTGTGATAGAAATGCGCGCCGCCGATCGGTTTGGGCAGCGTGACCGCCGTGATCAGCTCGCCTTTGGCGAGCGCGGTTTCGATGTGCGGCGTGCTGCCCGGCAGGCGGTGGAAATCGGCGATGGGAATGCTGCGCGTCGATCCGTCGGGCTTCACCGTCTCGACCGTCGCATCGAGCAGGCGCATCGCCACCGCCATGTCGCCGGGATAGGTCGCGATGCAGGCATCGCTGGTGCCGATGACGCCGAGCTGCCGGCTGACACCGCCGATCGCCGCGCATCCGCTGCCCGGCGCGCGCTTGTTGCAAGCCTGGTTGGTGTCGTAGAAATACGGGCAGCGCGTGCGCTGGAGCAAGTTGCCCGCCTTCGTCGCCTTGTTGCGCAGCTGCCCCGATGCACCGGCGACGATCGCGCGGCTCAGCACGCCGTAATCGCGGCGCACATGCTCGTCTGCGGCCAGCGCGGTGTTACGCACCAGCGCACCGATCCGCAGGCCGCCGTCATCGGTCTCCTCGATCCGATCGAGCTTCAGATCCTGCACGTCGATCAGGTGGGCCGGGGTCTCGATCTCCAGCTTCATCAGGTCGAGCAGGTTGGTCCCGCCCGCGATGAACGCCGCGCCGGGTGCATTGGCGACCGCCGCCGCCGCCTCGGCCGGGGTCGTCGCGCGGGCGTAGGTGAAGGCCCTCATACCGCTGCTCCCGCGACCTCGGTCATCGCCTCCAGGATGTTCGAATAGGCGCCGCAGCGGCAGATGTTGCCGCTCATCCGTTCACGCATCTCGTCATTCGTCACCTGCGGCGCGTCGGTCAGGCTGGCGCTGACGTGGCTCGGGATGCCGGCCTTGATCTCGTCGAGCACGGCAACGGCGGAGCAGATCTGCCCCGGCGTGCAATAGCCGCATTGATAACCGTCATGCCGCACGAACGCCGCCTGCATCGGATGCAGCGCGTCGGGCGTGCCCAGGCCTTCGATCGTCGTGATCTTGTCGCCCTCGTGCATCGCCGCCAGGGTGAGGCACGAATTGATCCGCACCCCGTCGACCAGCACGGTGCAGGCGCCGCACTGGCCGTGGTCGCAGCCCTTCTTGGTCCCGGTCAGGTGCAGATGCTCGCGCAGTGCGTCGAGCAGGGTCGTACGCGTATCGAGGTCGAGCGTGCGGGGTTTGCCGTTGACCTCGAACGCGACCTTGATGTGGGCGGGCGTCGCGGCGGGCGGCGATTGGGTCACCTGGGTACGCGCCTCCACTTTCGCGACGACGACGAGCGTCGCCGCCGCACTGCTCGCCATCAGGATGCCGCGACGGGATATGTCGAGATCGCCTGAGAGATCGCCTGAGAGATCGTCGGACTCCCCTGTCATGCCGTTCCCCTTCAAGCCGTCAGGTTCGTGAATATCGGGCATAACGCAGCGCGCCCGATATTGGCTCCCGCCCATGACAGTACAAGCTGCGCCGAAAGATACGATGTCGAAACGACTGCCGCAATCAACCGAATTTTAGCAGTTGCGCGCTATGTCGGCGTGGGGACCGGATGGAAGATTTCGCGCGTCGATGTCGCGAAGAGGAAGGAGGGAGCGGGAATGGCATCGAATTCAGCAGCTTGTGCGGTACGCGGCGAGGGAAATGCTGCCCTGTTCGACGCCGTGGAAGCGTTTCTTCGTCAGAACGGACTGAGCCCGGATCCGCTCCATTACAGCTTCGCCTATGATCTGCTGACCAATCCGGCGGGTGCGCTGGCCAAGGCGACGGCGGCGCTCACCGACGGCGGCGTGCGGCTGTCATCGCATGATATCGAACGGCTGGGCGGGAGCATCGGCGCGCTCGCGACCCCGGCGCCGGTCGCGCCATCGCCCAGCGCGACCGACAGCCTGGTCGCCGAAACCCAGATGCAGGCCGAACGCTTCGCCGACATGATCGCCGCGATCCGCGCCGATACCGAGGATTTTGGCCGCGATCTCGCCGCGAGCGCGCACGCTATCCGCCAGGCGCCGGCGGTGCTGGGCGTCGACGAGGTCGTGCGGTTGACGAGTGTCATGCTCGACCGCGTCCAGTCGGCCGAGCAGCGCCTCGCCCATGCCAATAGCGAAGCCAGCGACCTGCGCGAAAAGCTCGAGGAAGCGCGCGGCGATGCGCGGCGCGATCCGCTGACCGATCTGCCCAACCGCCGCGCGTTCGAGGAGGCCTTCACCGCGCAGACCGGCGCCGGGGCCGACGTGCGCATCGCGGTGTGCGACATCGATCATTTCAAGCAGGTCAACGACAAGTTCGGCCATGCCGTGGGCGACCGCGTGCTGAAGGCGATCGCCGATGCGCTGCGCCAAGCCTGCGCGGGGCAGCTCGTAGCGCGTTACGGCGGCGAGGAATTCGTCGTGCTGTTCGCCGGCGTCGATCAGGATGCCGCGCTCGCGACGCTGGAGACGGCGCGCGAATCGGTCGCCGCCAAGCGCTACCGCCTGCGCGAAACCGACGAGCCGCTCGGCGCGATCACCTTTTCGGCCGGGCTCACCGCCTATCAGCCGGGCGAGATGGTCGGTGCCGCGTTCGGGCGCGCGGACAAACTGCTCTATGCCGCCAAGGATGCCGGCCGCAACACGGTGCGTTGGTAACAGGGCGCCGGTAACAGGGCGCCGGTAACAGGGCGCTGGTAAGCGGAATTGCGCCCCCGGCTTGCGGTGGCACGCCGAGCGGGTAAGCATCGCGGCATGATCCGCCTGCTGCCCCTCCACCGATGACCGGCGACATCCGCCTCGACCGGCGCTGGCGCGATCCGCTCCGTGCCGAATTCGCGGAACCCTATATGGCCCAGCTGCGCGCCTATCTCCTCGCCGAGAAAGCCGCCGGACACCGCATCTTCCCCAAGGGATCGGAATGGTTCCGCGCGCTCGATCTCGCGCCGCTCGATCGGGTGCGCGTCGTGATATTGGGACAAGACCCGTATCACGGCGAGGATCAGGCGCACGGCCTGTGCTTTTCGGTCAAACCGGGCACACGCATCCCGCCCAGCCTCGCCAATATCTACAAGGAACTCGACACCGATCTCGGTATCGCGCCAGCGCGCCACGGCTTTCTCGAACATTGGGCGGCGCAGGGCGTGCTGCTGCTCAACAGCGTGCTGACGGTGCGAAAAGGTGCGGCGGCGTCGCATCAGGGGCGGGGGTGGGAGCGGTTTACCGATGCCGTCATCCGCCTGGTCAACGCGAAGCCCGAGCCGGTCGTGTTCCTGCTGTGGGGCAGCTACGCGCAGAAAAAGGCCGCGTTCGTCGATTCGGTCGATCGCGGCGGGCGACACCTGGTGCTCAAGGCGCCGCACCCGTCGCCGCTCGCCGCGCATGGCGGGTTCTTCGGCTCCCGCCCTTTTTCGCAGGCCAATGCGTTCCTGCGGCGGCATGGGCAGCCACCGATCGACTGGGCGTTGCCGGCCTGCCCTGTGGCGGAGGTCGCGACGTGACGCGGCGGGGGGCGATACCGCGCCGCGCTCTGGCGATCGGCGCAGGGCTGGCGGTGGCGGTACTCGTCATCCTCGCGATCGAGGCGGCCGACGAATGGCTGTACCCGATCGCCACCGGCATCGACGCCGACGATCCCGGTGCGCTGGCGACGATGGTGTTCGCGATGCCCTTTCCGGCGCAGGCGCTAATGGTGTTCGGCTGGTTCGCCGGCGCCTTCGCCGGGGCGTGGATCGCGCTGCGCGTATGCGATTGGCGCTGGGCGGGGTGGATCATCGTGATGCTGACGATCGCGGGCGGCGTCTTCAACCTGTTCCAGTTCGCGCACCCGTGGTGGATGCAGGCGGCGACCATTCTGGCGCCGCTCGTCGCCGGCTGGCTCGCGGCGCGGTGGCACCGCCGGCCCTATCCGGGCGAGCCGTTACTCGGCTGAGGCGGCTTCGGCAGGCGCGAGGTCGGCGGGGGAGGGT